>BJHB01000011.1:0-10809 GCA_014191415.1 Chloroflexota bacterium | reverse complement strand
CAGGGCGATCAGTCCGCAACCTAAAGCTGCCACAGCACCGAAAACCAGCCACGGCGCACCGGCAACGAGATAGAGCGCGGCGCCCGTCGCCAGTAGGACGACTGTCGTTCCGAGGTCCGGTTGAGCCATCACTAACATGGCAACCACGCCATAAATGAGTGTGTAGGGCACCAGGCCCGATTTGGTCGTTTTGGACCCTGTCTTCGTCTCTGCGAACAGACTTGCCAAGACGATTACCAGTGTTGGCTTAATGAACTCGCTTGGCTGAAACTGCATGCCGAACAGGCTCATCCATCTTGCTGCCCCGTTCACCCTGACCCCTACCTCTAGGCCTGGCAGTGTGATCAGGGCTAGCGTGACGACCAGAACAAGTGCTGCAACTATTGCAAATTTCGGCAGGACGCGATAGTCAATGGCACATAGGGCCAAAAGTGCAACGGTTCCAATTGAGGCTGAACCCAACTGGCGCCATAGAAAGTACAACTGATCTCTGTACTGCGTGTACGCGGTCACCATGCTCGCGCTCTGCATTGTGCAAAGTCCTACAACCAGCATGACCACAATAAGAACCAACATGGGCCCATCGGGTGCTGCCTTCTGGGCGTAGTGGTCTTCGGCATTCGTCACCCAGCGAGACCGCCAACCACCAATGGGCCCTCCTGTAACGGGATTGAATGGTGCGCCGGTCTCAGCGATGGACGGAACGGTGTCGCTACTGAAGGTCGAATAAGCCTCGTTTGGCGGACGGCGAATGTCAGCGCCACGTGTGCGGGTTGACTCATCGTGGTCGTGAACCGCCGGTCGGAGCGAAGTATGAGATGGAGTGCGAAGTGCGCGGAATGATCCAAGCAGGCTGCCGAAAATGCCACCATCTCCTGGAGTAACCGGCGGACGGCGGGTTCCAGACGGGTTCGCTCTACGTTGACGTGGGGGTGCGCCATCAGTCGTGATGGTGTTGACTGGCACACCCGAGGCGCTCAAACCAACAGCTTCACTGGCATGAGACCTAGACGAAAAAGGTATCCCTATTCGCGCATGGACACGACTAGGCGATTCGGGTGAAGGTTGATTTCGAGTGAACATAGCGTCTTGTCGCCCCATCCCATTGTCATTGGCGGTAGGTGGTGCCGGAAGGCGCCGTCATTGCTGCGATGCGAGGATTGCCACGATTGCGCCGACCGCGCCTGCAATCCAGAACCGCTGAACAATCCAGGTCTCTTTCCATCCAACGCGTTCAAAGTGATGATGGAGTGGGGCATACCGCAGGATCCGACGTCCGCGGATCTTCATGCTTAGCACCTGCGCGATGTCAGCGAGGGCGTTTGCTACGAATACGATCCCTGCTGGGATGAGTAGGAATGGCTCTCCTAGGAGCAAGGCGGTAACCCCTAGCAGCCCACCCAGCGGCAAGCTGCCGGCGTCTCCCATCCACATCTGTGCCGGGAAAGCGTTGAACCAGAGGTAGGCCAGAATGCCGCCAACAAGCGTGGCGCAGATTATGGCCGTTGTGATGTCGCCGCGCGTGGCAGCGATGACCCAGAAAGCGAGGAAGGCCAGGCTGCACGTCGTTGCGGCGAGGCTGTCTAGCCCATCGGTAATTGCGACGGAGCTGGTCGTGGCCACCAAGACGAACGCTGCAAAGACGAGATATCCCCACCACGGGAGCGGAACCTCTCCAAGAAATGGGACGCGCACCAGTCCACGTCCACTCAACTGGATTGCGTATGCAGCCAACAGACTCACGGCAATTTGGACCACCCACTTGAACGCGGGGGATAGACCGGCAGAGCGAGTCTTGCCGACCAGCGTCCTCAAGTCATCGACAACGCCGAGTGCCCCGAATGCGAGTGCGACTGCGACTGGGATCAATACATCCCAGTGTCCCGCAATCAGGCCGTACAAGGAAATCACCGTCAGGCCAGGCACCAGGAAGACGATGCCACCCATCGTCGGCGTGCCCGCCTTATGGGCATGTTCTGCGGGTTCGCTCGGATTGAGTTGCTTGCCGAATTGCCGTCGCTGGAGGAACCCAAGCCATCTGGGTCCAAGGGCGAATCCAAAAACGAACGTGACAAGTGCGAGTGCTAACGGAGTTCCCAGGGCTTCGTCTCCTGATCGAAAGTGTGTGGTTCAGGTTCGGGCCGGGTTCTAAACGGCAATTGAAGACGCACTGGAAATGCTGTTGGACGCTGCCCCGAATGCTTGTTGCAACATGGCCACGACACGTTCCATACGCATGCCTCGCGACCCTTTAACCAGAACGGTCCATGGTCCTGACCGGCCAGCCAAACAATTCCAGGAAGTCATCGCGGGCACCACATCCTGGGAGGCTGCAACATGCAGGATTGCGCTTTGGTCCATCCCGTTCCGAGCGGCCTCGCGTGAGATTCCCGTGGCTGCGGATCCCGTTGCGACGAGCAGATCGGCGCGACCTTTCAACGCCTCACCCACAATCCGGTGTGCCTCGGCTTCGAAATCACCGAGTTCGAACATGTCTCCGAGGATCGCGATGCGAAGGCCGGGTTGCGCAGCAAGGACATCAAGCGCAGCGATGCACGATGCCGGACTGGCGTTGTACGTGTCATCGAGGACCATGATCTGGGGAGAAATCGCTATCGACCGGATTCGGGGTGCTTCAAGCGGTTGCTCAAGCGACTCGACAATTCCCTCCCAGGAACACCCAGCAACGAACCCCACCGATGCCGCCGCAAGGGCCCCGGTCAGGAAGTGGCGTCCGATCAACGGGAGCCTGACCCGTCGATGATGACCCTGATACACGAGAGTGAAATGCGTTCCCTCGAGCCCAACCACCTCGACGTCAGTCGCGCGAACCATTGCATCTCCGGCCTCGCCGAATGTAACCACGTTCGCGACCGTTCTTGATGCCATTCGTGCGACACGTGGGTCATCGGCGTTCAGGATTGCGTGTCCGTCGGATGGCAGGGCCTCAACGAGGCGGCCCTCTTCGAGCTCCACCGTATCGATATCGTTCAATTGATGGAGGTGTTCGGCGTCGATCCGAGTAATCACCGCCATTGTCGGGCCGGCAATTTCTGCGAATCGAACCATTTCACCAATTGCCGATATTCCTATTTCCAAGGCTGCAATGGTGTGTTCACTTGTTAGGCGAAGGAGGGTGAACGGCAGACCGAGTTCGTTATTGAAATTGCCCGCCGTACCCAATACGTGGTGCTGGGATCCAAGGACCGCCGCGACGAGATCCTTTGTGGTTGTCTTCCCGACGCTCCCCGCAATGGCCACGATTGGTGTCGAAAGGCTCTGGCGCCACCAAATAGCAAGGTCCTGCAGCGCTGTCATCGTCCCTGTTTCGCGATCAACCAGGACCAGCACGAGTTCTGGTAAGTAGGGTCCAACTTGACTGATCGTTGGTCGTTTTACATCCTGCCCTACACGCCTGACCGGGTGGTCAAGCCGGTCTGGATTAGCAGTAATCACGACTATTCGTCCGTCGGAAAGGTGTTTCTCTAGGTTCGCTGGAATGTGATCCACGAGAGCGGCTATCGCCCCGTTTGCAAAGGCATCTGCAACGAAGTCGTGCCCGTCACGTTGCGAACCACGGATAGCGATGAACAGCCCATTGGGTCCCATGGGGGGGTGTCCATCTGTCCTTGACGACATTGAGACGGATTGAAACCGGGCGTCCACACTTAACCTAGATGAGACGCTGCGTAGGGCCTCCACGGAGTTCCCCGCCCAAGAGAGCAGGTCGTCAAGGCCGAACATCCGTGATCGCACCGTGAGAACTCCCACATCGCTCGCTAGATCATTGACGTCATCGATGGGTTTCATCGCCCCGTAGAACGGTGGAGGGAGGCCGCGCGGTAGTCATCGCCACATCCGCAGGCGTGCACCGGATCCCGCCTGTGCGCTCTTGTTCACCGGGCGCGGACGGGCGTGCGGATTGCCTGGGCGGTGGCGGTCTCGACGATCTGTGCGTTTGTAGCGGTTGCAGATGGACGTGCAGGTGGCACAGATTGCCTGTCCGCAACAGGGGTTGTTTCACGAACTGCGGCTGGCGGGGTAATTGCTTCCGTTGAAACCACCCGAGGGGTTGACTGGGGTATTCGAGTTGATTGCGTTGGAATTGATTGCTGGTCGGGTGCCGCTTGTGTCGCGCCATTTCGGACAATCGCCAGGCCTGCCGGAACCGGTTCACGGCTGCTCGTATCACTCACGCGTGGTGTGGCTGTGGGTGTCGTCAGTGCGTTTGCGATCGATCGTGCTTCGGCGGTTGCGACGCCAGCGGGGATAGCTTCGGTCCTGGGCAGCTTCAGGTACCGCGTAAGTTCCTGACCGATAATTGCAAAGGCAGGCTTCGCGATGAGTGATCCCCAAGGCTGATCCTTGGGCCGATCAATCTTGACGAGGATGACGAACTGAGGATCTGCTGCAGGTACGGCGCCGATGAATGACGCAATCGTCTGGTTCAAGTCGTAGCCACCATTGACGGGAATGCTTGCTGTCCCGGTCTTGCCTGCGACCCGGAAGCCCGGGACCAATGTGCCTCGTGTCTCGCCGTTTTCTGCGGACCGAAACAGCATCTGCAAAAGAGTAGCGGCAGTCTCACGGGAGATTGCCTGACGCACAATCTGAGGTCGGACTTGCTCAACCGTTTCGCCGGTGACTGAGTTGACAAGGGCCTTCACAACGTGAGGCCGCATCAGGAGGCCGCCATTGGCCACCGCGGACACCGCCGTGACCATTTGCAATGGTGTCACGGCGATGGCTTGGCCGAATGCGTTGGTCGCCAAGTCAGATTCAGACCAGTCTGAGGACTTGGGGTTTTTGACGATACCGGTACCTTCCCCCTGCAGGCCAACTTTCGTTTGTGCACCAAACCCGAACGCCGTGACGTATCGGTAAAAAAGCGTCTTGCCAAGGCGAAAGGCCGTCCAGCTCGCGCCGATGTTGCTGCTTTTCTCAAGCAGCTGCGTCATGGTGATCCGCCCGTTCGCTTTGAAGTCCCAGTTCTTGATCGTGAAGCCTCCGATGGACAGTGAGCCATTATCGTCCATCGTAGTATCAGGAGTGACCAGGCGTTCATTGAGCGCGGCTGCCATGGTGATGACCTTGAAAGTTGACCCTGGTTCGTACGCGAAAGTGATCGCGGGGTTTGTCAGGAGTTCCGGCGTGCGGGCCGCTTCGGCGTACCTGTTTGGGTCGAAGGTCGGATGGTTCGCCATTGCGAGGATTTCACCGGTCTTCGGGTTCATCACGATCACCGTGCCACCGTCAGCCTTGTGTTCGATAACAGATCGCTCAAGTTCACGTTCGGCGATGTACTGAATGGTCCGGTCAATGGTGAGTATGAGGTCCATGCCGTCCAATGGTGGTCGCCAGTCGCGGTTGCTGAAGCCGATCTCGTTTCCGGCAGTGTCACGTTCAGCGCGAAGGTGTCCGGGCAACCCAGCTAGCGCCGTATCCCATTCCCCTTCAATCCCGTAGTTCCCATTTCCGTCCCCGTCAACGAATCCGAGGAGGTGCGATCCGAGTGAACGCTCGGGATACGTGCGTCGCGTCGTTGGCTCGAGGAATATGCCCGGCAGGGCCAGAGCGATGATTTGGTCAGAAATGGTCTGGTCGACACGCTTGCCGCCGATGAGCCGTACATACGGCTTTGTCTTGTCGGAAAGAAGTGGGAGAAGTTCATTGGTGTCGACCCCGAGAACCGGCGCGAGTTTCGCCGCGACTTCTTCCGGACGACGAATCTGGTCAGGCACTGCAAAGATGAAGTCAACCGCGAGGTTTCCGGCAAGGAGTTCGCCGGCGGTGTCGCGGATGTTGCCCCGCCTTGCCGGCACA
This sequence comes from Chloroflexota bacterium, assembly GCA_014191415.1. Classification (GTDB taxonomy): domain Bacteria; phylum Chloroflexota; class UBA11872; order UBA12225; family UBA12225; genus UBA12225. The sequence continues at coordinate 4,986 of BJHB01000011.1, read as the reverse complement.
GCGGTATCAAGGGAATGTTGCGCGTTCAGCTGGACCGTCAACTGACTTGATTCCAGAACTTGCCAATGTACAAGTCGTAAGGCGATCAAGAATGCCAAGAACAGCGGAAACCAAGTCAGTACGCCTTGCCTGCTCCAGACCCATTGCAAGCTCCACCGGCGTGGGATGGGTGCCTCATGCTCGTTGCCAGGCGTGGAGGCACCTCCACCGGGTGGCGGAGAGGTCCGCGACGTGCGCGGGCGTGGTGCTGCCTGTGGTGTAGACCGACTGCGCGGACGATAGGGCGCATAGCTAGTGATCAAGAACGCCTCCCGGTCAGATGCTAATGCGCTGATGCTCTGTCAAGTGCTTGACCCACGCAGTAGTCGGGTGCCCGCTTTCCATTGGTCACGGCCGGACACCCCGCGTTGGGGTCTCCTCGACATTTAGACGAGGGAGACTGGTTCGGGTCTGATCGAGGTTTCCTGTGAGTGCATCCCAGATCTCTCGGGGAGTCAGGTCGCCCTTGGGTTCAGGTTGCGTGACGAGTAGTGGCTCTTCTGAGACACCGGGAAGGTGAAGCGTGACGCGCAACGAGTCCAACACGGACAGGTTTTCGAGGTGGGTCCGCGCCTCCGCATCGCGAAGGCGCTGGTCGATGTCGATTGGAGAGGGGCGTGAACGGACGTAATCCGGGGACGTTGCAGGGATGAGACCAAGGCGTATCGTTGCATCACGCTCGATGCGGGTGAAGGCCTGGAGTTCTGAAGCGCGGTTCAAGAGACGTTGCTCTTCACGTTCGAGTCGCACTCGACGTTGTTCGAAATCACGTATGTCGTAGCCGGTTGCGGCGACCCTCGATGCCCCGGTGAGGTAGAGGATCACGATGACTGCGGCGATGAAGGCAATGGAGATGACCGGAAGCACCGGGGTGATGATTGTTTCAAGGTTCGTCACAAACCCAGAGACCAGACGGCGGATCGACTGATCTTCGCCTGCCGATGATGATGCCTTCATTGTGTTTGACGTCCGTCAGTGAGCGGTTTTTTTTCGCAGACGAGGACGAAACCCGAGAAGTGCCCGATCACAGCATCACCAATCGTGTCTTGGCACTTGGGTCTCTTCGCCTGCACCGACTTCAACGACCCGGAGACGGGCACTGCGGCTCCTCGGGTTCTGATTGGTTTCATCCTCAGTTGCAACGAGGGGTTTGGGCGTAAGGACTCTTACCGATGCGGTGGCACCGCAGATACAGACCGGGAGACGGGGCGGACATTGACAGCGTCCAGCTGCCCGTGAGAAGGCCAGTTTCACGATCCGGTCTTCAAGGGAATGGAACGAAATAATCGCAATCCGGCCACCAGGTCTGACGGCACGCAACGCCTGGGGAATGACGGACCCCAGGGCGTCTAGTTCACCATTGACCGCGATGCGTAAAGCCTGAAATGTCCGCGTTGCCGGGTGTATGGTCGGTGTGCCTCTGGGAGACTGGCGTCGCTGCCTCGGAATCGCGTTTGCAATGCAGTCGGCGAGGTCGGTTGTCTCCTCGAATGCGCGGTAGGATCGGCGATCAACGATGGCTCGCGCCACACGCCGGGCGAACCGCTCCTCGCCGAGACCGTCGATGAGGCCGGCCAATGCTTGCTCATCCAGGTCGTTGACAAGGTCTGAGGCGGTTGGCCCTTGGGTCTGGTCCATTCGCATGTCGAGTGGTCCGGAAGTTCGGAAAGAGAATCCGCGACTGGGTTGGTCCAAGTGCATCGATGAGACGCCAATGTCGAGCAGGATCCCGTCCAACGTCTGAGGTTCGCCCCACCCGATCCTATCGAGCACCTGCCCAAGGTTTCGAAAGTCGTCCCGCACAAACTTCACCCGGGATTCAAACCTGTGCAAGCGCGACCGACAAAGTTCCAGAGCCGACTCATCTCGGTCAAGTCCGAGACACTGCCCGTCTGGTGCGGATTCAGTGAGGATCGCCTCCAGGTGTCCTCCCGCCCCTGCCGTGGCGTCCACATATCGCCCACCGGGTCTGGGCGCCAGCAGCGAAATGACCTCGTTTATCAGCACTGGCACATGGGTGTGCGACTCGTCCAGCTGGCTCACCAAGGTGCCCCAACTGCAGGCCAGGAAGCGATCTCGGGAGAGCCTGGGCCAATAGGCAGGCTCTTACGCATTGGGAATGAACAGCAATCGCCCGCACGAAGGGCACGGAAACGGTGCTTCCGAACGGCGCGCGCGCTGGGCATCGCCAGAAGGAATATCAGTGCGGCAACCTTGACACTGGGAACCCGTAAGTTCGGCGACCGGTACGCCGTCGGACGACTTGCCTCTTTGCCGGTTGTACGCCTCGACATCCTCCGGAGGCATCCCTTGAATGAGAGACGTCCGATCCGCTGCCAGGGCATCGCGCCGGGATGTCGCCGAGGTTCGTTCGGCGACCCGTTGCACGTTGCCTGATTGAAGACTGGCAATCGCAGTGGCGACGGCGGCTTCGACCCGTGCCAAATCCCGCTGGGCCCGCTCGGTTGCCCCCATCGCGCCGAGGGTTTGCTCCTCTATCCCGTTTCGGCGCGTACGTTCCCGGTCCAACTCGACCCTGAGCATCTCCAGGTCCCGCGGAGAGCCCTTGCCTGACCACAGCCGAGTGTCCAGTTCCTTGATCCGTGCCTCCAGTTGGGCGAGTTCGAACTCCTGATCGCGTTGACGGGAAAGCGCTTGCGCGACGGTGTCCTTAGCCCGGCGGATTGCAATGTCTCCAGCTTTCACCTTTACTTGGTCCCCGAGTTGGGAAGTCAACTGGGTGGTCCGTGATTCAAGTTGTTGGATTTCAGAATCTATGCGCCAGAGGTTCCAGACCGCACGGGCTCGTTCGCTCATCCTGCGCCTTTCCCGGCACCCGGCGATTTGCCGGTCTCGGACGGAGTTTCCACAGTGGGGACTTTGGTGAATTTGAGTATACGAACCCGAGTCAGTTCAACCCGATGCGAGTCGCACTGGCCATATTCGATGGGATCATTTTAGCCATGGAACGGGGATGTGTTGGCCTCAATGACTTCAGGGGAGTGGTTCGCCAATTCGGTGAACCTTGATGAGGTTCGTACGGCCGGTTACACCAAGTGGTACGCCAGCGGTGATGACGATCAAATCCCCTTCCTTTGCAATTCCCAACTCGACCGTTGCCTGAACAGCGTGGCGAAATAGTTCATCGGTCGAAGTGAACGGGGGAGCGAGAACTGGCGTGACCCCCCACGTCAGAAGCAGTCGGCGGAGAACTCCCAAGTGTGAAGACAGTGCAAGGATGGGCGCTTGTGGCCGGTACTTGGCGACTAGCCTCGGAGTGCCTCCAGAACTCGTTGCCGTGACAATTGCACGGGCGCCAAGTTCCATAGCGATCTCGACCACTGCCTGGGCAACAGCTTCGGTTGCAGTTCGAGCCTTGTCTCGGCGGGCGTTAAGGGAATGATCAGCGTCTGTCACAACCTGCTCGGCAGCGTGCGCGATGGCAGCCATCGCCTGGACCGCCTCGAGTGGAAACTTTCCGGCGGCCGTCTCTCCGGAAAGCATCACCGCATCGGTCAACTCGGTGACCGCGACGTGTACATCCGTTGCTTCGGCCCGCGTTGGCCGGGCTTGATTGATCATCGACTCCAGCATTTGCGTCGCGGTGATTGCTGGTTTTGCGGCTTGATTGCATTGATCGAGAAGACGCTTTTGCGCCTGCGGAACCCGTTCGAGGGGTATCTCAACCCCGAGATCACCGCGGGCGACCATGATGCCGTCAGCTTCGGCGAGGATTTGGGAAATGACTTCTAGGGCTTCGGGGCGCTCAATCTTCGCGATGATCCCGCAGGCATCCGGTGCGAATCCCCGGTGGATCAGGTGGTCGCGAAGTTCAACGATGTCGGCCGCCCGGCGCACGAACGACAAGGCCAGGAAGTCAACACCCAGGCCCGCTGCGAATACCGCGTCGTCAAGATCCTTGTCTGTCAGCGCAGGGGCAGAGAGTGGTGCTCCGGGGACATTGATTCCCTTGTGAGAGGTCAATCGTCCTCCACGGACGACGGTGCAGCTGATGTCTGATCGGTCCGTAGCGTCTACCTGGAGCTGCAGGTTGCCGTCATCCAGCAGGATGCTTGCACCGACGGATACCTCGGATGGGAGCGGAGGGTAGTCCAGGGTTGCAATACCCGGTCCCGAAATCACATCGCGGTTGGTCAGTACGAATTTGTCTCCCTCGGTGAGGATCACTCCACCTTGGGGCAGCAGACCGACACGGATCTTCGGGCCCTGTAGGTCGGCCAGGATTGCAACCTCAATTGGACCAGCAAGTGCGCGAACTTCGGAAATCCGACGTGCATGATCGTCATGAGTCCCGTGAGACATGTTCAACCGAACGACGTTGACGCCGGCGTCAAGGATGCGGGTGAGCATGCCTGGTCGATCAGTCGCGGGCCCAAGGGTTGCAACGATCCGTGTGCGACGCATCGGTCGAGGATAGCCCATCATCGCAACCCGTTCAGCCATGCTTAGCATTTTCTGATGGACATCCGCCGGTTCGAACAGCCCTGGTCATGGGAATGGTGTGTCGGACCCTGAGTGTCCTATTCCAGCCAACCACGTTGCCGGAGGATTTCGTCACCGATAAGACCCAACTGGACCTCCCGCGCGGTACCAGCGAACTCGCGGAGGTACTCGAGCCGCGCGCGTTGGAAGTATTGGACCGGTCTGTCGGCCTCGCTCACTTCGGGAGTGATCGGGTAACCAAGTGCGTCGACGCCCCCGCGGGCATCGAAGTACCGAAGGAACGCGTTTTCGACGGTCATTCCGGTCTCGGGGTAATACCGCCGTTCCGAGGTCGACTCGATTGGGTCGCTTGGCACCGGACGGTCAGTCAGGAGGAGGTCACCTAATAGCGAGATCTGGACCTCATACGGCGAACCCTGCAAGTCGGGTCGGTATTCCAACCTTCCCCGTTGAAACCACTGGACGAGAAGACCCTGATCAACA
>BJHB01000010.1:0-22674 GCA_014191415.1 Chloroflexota bacterium | reverse complement strand
CCGGTCACTTGCAGATGCACGTGCGATCGGGGCAGTCGACCGCATCGCGTGTGGAGCTGGGACTGATCACCTGAAACCGGGCCCAGGAGTGACGATCGCCGACGTCAAGCGCGCGTATGACGAACAATGTGCATACGTCGAAGGTGAAGGCGGCCGGGTGATCCTGATGGCGAGCCGGGCACTGGCGGCGTGCGCGCGCGGACCGGAAGACTACGCCTCAGTCTATGACCATGTCTTTTCACAAATCCGCCAACCAGTCATTCTTCATTGGCTTGGGGACATGTTCGACCCCGCGCTCGCCGGGTATTGGGGTTCGAGTGACATCCCCGCGGCGATGGACAGTTGCGTTGCGGTTATCAACGCGAACAGGGCGAAGATTGACGGTATCAAGTTGTCGTTACTTGACGATGCGTGGGAGATCCACCTTCGTGATCGTCTACCCGCAAGCGTTCGGATGTACACCGGCGACGACTTCAACTACCCGAGGTTGATCGCTGGAGACGAAAACCGTCATTCGGATGCTCTTCTCGGCATTTTCGACGCGATCGCCCCGGCAGCGGCTGCCGCACTCGCGGCACTCGATGCCGGCGACCATGCGCGGTATGACGCGATCTTCGAACCCACCGTCCCACTTGCGCGCCACATTTTCCGCGCCCCTACCCGCTCCTACAAGACCGGAATCGTGTTCCTGTCATATGTGAACGGTCGTCAGAAACACTTCCGGATGATCGGAGGCCAGGAAAGTGCGCGATCAATAATTCATCTCGCCGAACTTTTCCGTCTGGCCGATCGAGCAGGCCTGCTGGTAGATGTCGACGATGCTTGCGCAAGGTTCCGTCCCGTTCTTGAACTTGCGGGGGTACCGCAGTCCTGACCGGGTGCGCGGTGACAAATGTTCAGCGAACGGGATGCACGCCGGGGGAACAATCGGGCATCCCATCAGCGTTGACGCCGGTTTCGATCAGGACACGCCCGTTGGCATCGAGCACACGTACCCGCGCATCGGCCACGATTGCTTCCTGGTCAACGACCTGCGCAGCAATCGCTTGGCAGACGTTTGCTGCAACACCAAGATCGACGGGGCGGAATAGCAGGTCAGTCCCGACCACAGTCACGTCGCCGTCGATCAGGACGTCACCAATGTGGACCATCCACGTCGGCGGCGATTCGCCATTGGATTGGCCAGCAATAACGGTTGCACGGAAGTTGGATCCTGTTTCCTTGGAACCAGAACGTTTGCCATCCGGATAGGCGCGTCCTGGCCCGGGAGTTGGTCGGACTGACGACGCTTCAACGATGGGTTGGTCGTCCCGGGGTGTCTGCGGGGTCTTGCCTGGGACGGTCGATTTAACCGCATTCGGCAACGGCGGTCCAGGAAGTCCAGGAGACCCGCACGCTTGGACGGCGCACAGCAACGTTGCTAAACAGACAACATTGCGAGTGCACGACCCCAGATCTGACGGTCGGCTAAACGCGAAAATCATCTGGCAGTCTCCCGCCAGATGATTGCACGCAGAACAGCCGTCCCCGAATCTCCGGGGCAATGAGACGAGCCAGTTAGTGGGATGCTGAGGGGTTGGAGATTGGCGCACCGATCAGGTTGCCCCATTCAGTCCAGGAGCCATCATAGTTGCGCACGTTCGTGTAGCCGAGGAGCTCGCGCAACACGAACCACGTGTGGCTTGACCGCTCACCGATGCGGCAATACGCCACGACGTCCTTGTCCGAGGTCACACCCTTGCCTCCGTAGAGGGCATGGAGTTCCTCGGCCGACTTGAAGGATCCGTCCTCGTTCGCCGCCTGTGCCCACGGGACGTTCGTCGCGCTTGGGATATGTCCACCACGTTGGGCCGTCTCCGACATGCCGGGAGGCGCAATCACTTGACCCGTGTACTCGGCGGGAGACCGGACATCAACCATGGCACGTCCGGGCGCATCGATGTACTCGCGCACCTGGTGTGAGAAGGCACGGATTGACAGGTCGGCATCATGAGCGTGATAGGTCGTCGGTGAGAAGTGGGGTACTTCGATCACCAATGGACGGTTCTCAAGTTCCCACTTCTTGCGCCCGCCATTCATGAGGCTGACATGCTTGTGGCCGTAGAGCGTCGCAACCCAGTAGGCAAACGCCGCGAACCAGTTGTTGTTGTCACCGTAGAACACAATGTGGGTGTCGTCAGAAATACCTGTCGACGAGAGAAGTGACTCCCAAGCGGCCTTGGAGGGGATGTCTCGGCGGATTGTGTCTCCGAGCTGGGTTTGCCAGTTCCACCCAGCAGCATTGGCAATGTGTCCAGACGCGTAGGCGGTAACGTCAACGTCGACCTCAACGAGGCGAACGTGGGCGTCATGTCCGTGGGCGACGACCCATTCAGTCGAGACAAGTGCGGCTGGTTTGGCGTACTCATGCGGGGTGGACATAGGTCAACTCCTCCGTGCGAGGCGGGGTGGCACGAACAGCGTGACACCCGCCGGGATTTACCAGGATCGCAGGTCACCATCGTCTATGCAGGCCCCGCGCGTGGACTGCATGGCCAGGAAGTTCACACTAGCGGGCAATGTGACGGCGTGACTGATCCAGTGCGCGCGTTCACCCTCAGGGATCCGTTCACCCAAGTCCCGCGCACAGATATGCACGAGCACATCGGGTTCCTGGCCGGCCGTTTCGCCAGAGATGCCAAAATCCAGGCGCCAATCCGCCCCACGCACCCGCCCAACAGTGTTGGTTCGGACCAGCTGGAAACCGGGAGTGCCTCGGTATCGCTCCAGCACACTCGCCCGGAACCAGACTTGCGCAAGCCCGGGTTCGACCGAGGCAACGCGCTGAAGCAGTCGGGTGCGTGCGCGTGACAGCAACGCAGTTGCAACCACGTCGGTCACACCGCCTTCAGCGACCGGGATTTCGAGTGCCATGATGATTGCTTCCTGCGATTCACAATGATGACTAAGACGGTCATCTTTATCGTGTACACGAAAGGTATCACGGTTTCCGACCTTGGTCAAGCATTGCCCCGCGTTCCGCTTCGGCGAAGGGGACACGACACGCGGGCCTAGAGACCGCTACGAAGCATCAAAGGCGCGGCCGAACTCCCATTCGGTCACTTGTGACTTGTACGTCTGCCACTCTTGCTCGCTAGCCGTCAGAAGCCGATCATGGACCTGACTTCCAAGGGTATCTCGAACTACACCATCCCAAGCGAGTTCAGTGAGGGCTTCGCCGAGTGATACCGGAAGCATGTCCACGTTGCCAGCGGGCATCCCATGCTCAACGACACCGACAGGTTCGGGCGCGGAGAGCCCTTGCCGGATGCCGTCGAGACCGGCGCCAAGCGCAACCGCTATCGCAAGGTACGGATTGCAGGAGGGGTCGGCACACCGAAGTTCCACTCGGATCGGCCTCCCGCGTCCGTCTGGGGACCTCCCCGGCAACCCTGGACGAGGAACCCGGATCATTGCCTGGGACGCCCGTTGGCTCCAACCGATGACAGAAGGGGCGTCAAACCCGCGGCCCAGACGCTTGTAGGAATTTACCTGAGGCGCAAGCACTGCACACGCGGCCCGGGCGTGACTCAGCTGACCAGCAATGTAGGCTCGTGCCGTCGCTGAAAGCCCATATTCATCGATCGGATCCGAAAAGACATCGGCACCATCGGAAGACCTCAGAGCCTGGTGGAGGTGTAGCCCCGAACCCGCGACACCCGCAAGTGGTTTCGGCATGAATGTCGGGGCAAGGCCGCGGCGCCGCGCAACCGCCTTCACCGCGTATTTCACGGCAACGATCGCATCGGCCGCCAAGGCTGCGGGCATCAGTGGCAAGTCGATCTCGTGCTGGCCTGGTGCTATTTCATGGTGCGAAGCGTCAACGGACACGTTCATCGCGTTGAGGTAGCGGACAATCTCCTCACGCACTCGCACGCCAGTATCGCTGGCAAGGTCGAAGTAGCCGGCCCGATCGGCTGGAAGTCGCCGACCATCGCTCATCGACTGAAACAGGAAAAACTCCAATTCCGGAGCGACAAAGAGTTCTAACCCTAGATCACCTGCGTCGGCGATCGCGCGAGCAAGTACGGCCCGTGGATCCGCCGGGAATGGGTCACCATCCGGCGTGCGGATGTCGCACAGCACGCGCGCCATGCCTTCCGGCTGCACCCACGGCACGAGTGACCATGTCCGGAGGTCTGGCCAGAGCAACAGGTCTGTTTCGGTGGTGCGCGCGCCACCCTCGAGCGATGATCCGTCGAACCAGTGGCCGTAGGTCAGCGCATCCGCAATCTGAGACGAAGGAACCACGACCCCCTTTAGCGCACCACTTACGTCGGTGAATTGCAATTCGACAAAGTGGCACCGGCCCGATGTGACGTCACGTAGGGCTTCAGAAACCGTCGCCGATTGGACATTCGCGGTTGAAGGGTTGTTTGGGGCCGACGGGTGTCTGGGATCACGTGCGTCCATAGTCACTTTCCACACCTTGAGCGCCGGATCGGCACCCGCAATCCCAATACGCCTCCGTGCCCTTCATCAGGACACTGCGGCAGTTGCCCGCCAAACGCCCGCGGAAGTTTCGCACCCTAGCCTCCACGCAATCCGGAAAGAAGCCTCGCAATTCGCCCTGGTGGAGACGCAGGCTTTGCCGGTCCTGCCTCGAGGACCCGGATGCATTGAACAGTCACATTGTCGCCTCCACCGTGCCCGCACGCCATCTCCACCAGGCGATCACACGCTTCGCCGACGGGCCCTTGAAGCTCGCGGGCAATGTCCGCGTCAGGAACCTCACCCCACAGTCCGTCGGAGCACAAGAGGTAGACGTCGCCATCGTCAACCGCGTGCCTCCCGAAGTCCGGGCGCAACTGCAACGACCCGCCGAATGTCCGTGTGAGAACACTTCTTCGGGGGTGATTTGCGGCTTGTGCAGGAGTTATCAGACGAAGGCGGAGAAGCTCTGCCGCTTCAGAGTGATCGGCAGTGAGTTGGGTCAGGGTTCCTCCACGTAACCGGTAAAGGCGCGTGTCGCCGGCGTGAGCAATATACGCCTGGCGACCGGCGACGACGAGCGCCGTCAAGGTAGTCTGCATGCCGTTGAGCTCCGGAGATGGTGTCTGAGCCAACGCATAAACCCTTCGGTTCGCGGCCTCAGCCGCTAGGCGAAGTGCTGCCTCAACCCCGAATGGCGCCCTCGGGGAAAAGTACTCATCAGTCATAACCGTGACGGCTGTCTGGCTCGCAACTTCCCCAGCTGCAAGCCCTCCCACGCCATCAGCGACCGAAAACAACGCGCCTCGCGCGTACAGGATTTCCGGCCGGTCAGGGATCAGAAAACCGACAGCGTCTTCGTTGCTAGGTCGCACCAAACCCGGATGAGAGACGGCGGCGCGTTCGAGAATCATCGCCCTAACCAGCCGCCTGAGATTTGGTTCCTATCTACGGGCGAACATAAGTCGAACCCGAAACATGTGGCCACGAACGCTCTACTCACTCCCGACGAGAGGCGTCCGAGACATCTCAGATACTGCTATCGACTGCCGTCGTAGAGACTGAAAATACGTCTGGTCGGCACCATCGCCGAAGCTGCCCCGACTTTGGAACCCACCTCACCGAACCCCACGCGAATGCACTCCGTCATGCACATCGCTCCACATCCCAACCGCTTCGCAACGATCAGTCTCGTTGATGCCATGAGCGTAGGTACGCGCGGTCATTCGACCCACGTACGGGCTACCCAATCTTTGGGGACGAGTACTGTGCAGGGTGCACAGGAAGAATGGTCTGCGTCGGTCCAACACGTGAAGGGAGGCGCGTTCTACTCGGCCTCGTCACACCGCACCTAACCCGTCTGGCGGATCGAATTCGAGGCGCGGGGGTCATCCACTTGAGTGAGGGTGGTCGGGGAGAGAGGACTTGAACCTCCGACTTCCACGTCCCAAACGTGGCACTCTACCGGGCTGAGCTACTCCCCGTGTCAGGAGAGTGTAACTAACTGGCGTAGGGACCATTGCAAGCCGAAGGGTCCGCGGTACGATGGGGGCACGATCATGACCAATCGCCAGACACACCTCCACCAAGCCGTCATCGTGAGTGCCGTCCGAACGCCGATCGGACGGTTCCTGGGCACCCTCTCCTCATTCACTGCGCCGCAACTCGGAGGGATTGCCATTCGAGGCGCAGTAGACCGTGCGCGCATCGACCCTGGCTCCGTCGACGGCGTCTATATGGGAAGCGTCCTGCAGGCCGGGCTCGGAATGGCGCCGGCCCGCCAAGCTATGCTGCACGCGGGCTTGCCTGACCACGTTCCGGCGGCAACCATCAACAAGGTTTGCGGGAGCGGCCTCATGGCCGTCGCGCTCGCAGCGCAGCAGATCATGCTCGGGGAAGCAGACGTCATCGTTGCCGGCGGAATGGAAAGCATGAGCAACGCTCCCCACCTCTTCCCTGGCCTGCGGTCCGGGCAGAAGGCTGGCGACGCGACCCTTCGCGACGGCATGATCCTGGATGGCCTGTGGTCTCCTTGGGACGACGAACACGTCGGATATTCGGCCGAGGCGATTGCAAAAAGGGACCGCGTTTCACGTGAAGCCCAGGACAGTTGGGCATTGCGAAGCCATCAGCGCGCGATCGCGGCCATGGATGGGGGAGCGTTTCGAGATGAGATTGTCCCGGTTTCCATTCCTGGCAAACGAGGTGGCCCAGCGCTCTTCATCGACACGGATGAGTGTCCCCGACGCGATACATCTGCGTCGGCTCTCGCCTCACTGCGTCCGGCATTCACCAATCGCCACGATGATGCCTCCGAACCGTCGGTCACCGCGGGAAATGCCTCGCAACTAGCAGATGGCGCGAGCGCACTTGTGGTGATGAGTGCCGGCCGCGCCCACGACCTCGGCATCTCGCCCCTGGCGCGATACGTGGCGAGTGCAAACGCAGCGGTGGCACCGCAGTGGCTGTTTGAAGCGCCAGTTCCAACCGTCAACCGCCTGCTTGACAAGACTGGCACCAAGCTTGCCGACTACGACCTGTTCGAACTCAATGAGGCGTATGCCGCCCAGATGGTCGCCGACAACCGGGCGTTACTTTGGGATGAGGACCGCGTAAACGTCAATGGCGGCGCAATTGCCCTCGGTCATCCGCTAGGCGCATCGGGCTCGCGCATTCTTGCCACTCTTATCCACGCGCTCATTCGGCTTGGCGGAACCCGCGGGATTGCGAGTGCGTGCCTTGGGGGAGGCGAAGCGTTTGCCATCGCGGTCGAACGAACGTAGTTCGGTGAACGGTAACGGGAGAAAACCCGCCTACTACATGCAATCAACCGGGACATTGCGATGAGTTGCGAACCGGTTGAACAGTACGATTCATGCTCATGACGACCATCGAGCGAGTGATAGTCCTGGGCGCAGGAACCATGGGGCGGGGAATCGCTCAAGTGATTGCGACCGCCGGGATTGCCGTGGAAATTGTCGAACCGTCACCCTTAGCGCGAACCCGGGCCCTAGATCTCATCGCGACCGGCTTCGCACGGAAGATCGCACGTGGAGACGTGACCGGTGAGGTTCGTGATGAGATCATCGGGAGGATTTCGACCAGGCCGGCACTTGAGGATTCAACTCGGGCCTCGGTGATGATCGAAGCGATCGTCGAAGAGGTCGGTGCAAAGCGGGATGCCTTCGGTAAAGCGGCCGAACATCTCGGACCCGATGCAATCCTCGCCACCAACACGTCAAGCATCAGTGTGACACGGATAGCAGCCGGCATCGCCAACCCCGGACGCGTCGTGGGGATGCACTTCTTTAATCCGGTTCCTGCGATGGCACTTGTGGAAGTGATCCGCGGGCATCACACCAGTAACGCCACTATCGACGCGGTCACAGACTTGGCCCGCACGCTTGGGAAGACGCCCGTAACTGTCCAGGACACACCGGGATTTGCCGCTAACCGTCTCCTCATGCCGCTACTCAATGAAGCGATGTTTGCCCTCATGGAAGGAGTGGCCTCACGGGAGGACATCGATACCGTGATGCACCTCGGCATGGGTCACCCAATGGGCCCCCTCCAACTGGCGGATGTGATCGGTCTCGACGTGTGCCTCGCCGTCATGGAAGTCCTTCATCGGGATCTTGGAGATCCCAAGTACCGGCCATGCCCGATCCTCCGCCGACTTGTCGACGCTGGTCGCCTCGGACGGAAATCCGGTGGTGGCTTCTATGACTATCCTTGACCGCAACGAAGATGCGTGAGCGGGCGTTCGCAAAACCCCATTTTGAATTCATTTAGGCGTGAGGGAGATCCACGAATGACCCTGACCGAACGTCACGACGGACCGGTTCTGTCACGTGTTGAAGGCGCGACGGCATTCCTGACACTCAATCGACCTGACCGACTGAACGCCCTTGACGAGGAAACACTCGCAACCCTCGAGACGTGCATTCATGAGGCGGGGCTAGACCCAGACGTGCGTGCCATCGTGATTGCGAGTGGCACCCCACGTGCATTTTCTGCCGGAGCGGACCTGAAGTGGTTAGGCGCAGCATCAAGTGCCGCGGAAGTTGCCTCCCGCGCCCATCGTGGACACCAGACCATGAATGCCGTGGCGGATTGCCCTAAGCCAACAATCGCAGCGATCGAAGGGGTCGCATTCGGCGGCGGGTGCGAACTTGCACTTGCGTGTGACTACCGAATTGCCGGAGACACAGCGAGGTTTGGGCAGCCCGAAATCAAGTTGGGGATCATTCCGGGCTGGGGCGGAACCCAGAGGCTGACCCGGCTGATCGGCCCTTCTCGGGCTACCGACATGATCCTCACCGGCCGGCCTGTACACGCTGAGGAAGCGTTCCGGATCGGCCTTGCGAACTCGGTTGTCGGAGCGGGCGAAGCCCTTGCAGCCGCGACGTCGCTAGCCGATTCTTTCTCGTCAGCGGCCCCTCTCGCCGTGAAGATCGCCAAGGCGACCATCCAACGAGGCATATCAGTGCCCCTGGCGGACGGTCTCGCTACCGAAATTGATGGGTTTGTGTCCTCGTTCGCCACGAATGACGCGCGTGAAGGGGTGACGGCGTTTCTCGAAAAGCGTCCGCCAACCTTTTCCGGTCACTAGTCGCGCCCGCCGATACCCGGACCTATGCGCGGGTATGGTTGATATGAACTTCTGCGGTGGACGGGCAATCCGGCGGACGAGAGTTTATTGATAATGAACCCAACCACTGAGCTAGACACGAGGGCGCTCGGATCCTCGAACCCGATCCGTGTACTCGTGGCCAAGCCCGGTCTCGACGGTCACGACCGGGGTGCAAAGATCGTGGCCCGCGCGCTGCGAGATGCCGGCATGGAAGTGATCTATACGGGGATCCGTCAGACGCCGGATCAGATCGCTGAGGCCGCTTTGCAAGAGGACGTGGAGGCCATTGGCCTGTCGATCCACTCAGGAGCACACCTTGACCTGTTCCCACGGATCATTGAGGCCCTTCGTGTCCGGGGTCTCGGAGACATTCCAGTCTACGCAGGCGGAATCATCCCCCCGGCAGACATTCCGAAGGTCAAATCCCTCGGCATTCGTGAGGTTTTTGGTCCCGGTACATCCCTCGATGAAATCGTCACGGCAGTACGTGCCGGCGCCCATGCAGAACGGGCCTCGAGAGGTTTGTGACGGGCCTACGTCAAGGCTGGGTGTCCACATCACGAATGAATGACGCGGGAGACCCAACGGTGATCCCGTGCTTGTCGGCAAATCCCCCGTTCACCTCAAGTACATACCGACCCGGGCGAGTTGGTGAATATGTTGGCAAGCGCCCGTCCGGGGTCTCGGTCGGATAGGCCGGAACGTCACTCGCAAGGTGAACGACCCTGAGGTTGTCGGCAGGACCGTCAATCCACATGATGTCCAGATCGAAGGTCATGCCTTTCATCCAGAACGCATAGAAACCGGGCGTCTGAAAGACAAAGATCATTCCATCGGTCATCCCGAGTGGGGCATGCCCGCCCAGACCTCGCGCATGATCGACAGCAGTCTCAGCCAACTCAACCCGAACGTCTACCGTCGGGAAAGAAACCAACCCTGACCCGAACAGCTCACGCCCGGCAGCGCCATCGGCGGGTTGGGAGCAGTTGGCGGGACAGTCATTCGCCTGAGGCGGACCTTGGCCTAGAACCCGTCCGGTCGAAACACTAAGGCAGGCAAACAGCACGAGTGTTCCGAAGGCAAAGGAACCTACCCCACCGATGCGCCGACGTTGCTTGCCAAATTGACGGGGCGAACGCCATGGAGCTTGGTCGATGAAGGCATGGGCCACGGACCGCTACACCGCACGCAATGGGATCGTCGTTCGTTGCCGCAGGCTGGCGATGCTGACCTGAGCTGCGAGACCTTCTGCGATGCGCATGAACGACTGGGCCTGTGCCGAGTCGGGCTTCAGCGACACGACCGGGGTCCCGGCATCACTCGCTTCGCAGATGTCCAGAGAAAGCGGGATATCGCCGAGGAATGGCACCTCGAGTTGCTCAGCCGCCAGTCTCGCCCCTCCGTGGCTAAAGATGTGATGTTCCTTACCGCAGTCGTCGCAGACGAACGTACTCATGTTTTCGAGCACGCCCAGAATGCGAACCTTGAGGCTCTGAAACGCCTTGAGAGCCTTGATCGCGATGTCCAGGCTTACCCGCTGGGGCTGGGACACGATCACAACACCAGACAACGGAATGCGTTGAGCGAGGGTCAGGGTCGCGTCTCCGGTTCCCGGGGGCAAGTCCACCAGCAGGTAGTCAAGTTCGCCCCAATCACTTTGGGAGAGCAACTGGCTAATCCCGGATCCCACCATCGGTCCGCGCCAGATCACAGGCTGGCTCGGGTCGTCAAGCAGGAAGCCCAGCGACATCACCTTCACGCCGTGTGCAACCGGGGGCTCAAACATCTGGTCCCCAGACGGCATCGGCTTTACCGCAGGCTTCCCACTCATGCCAAGCAAACCGGGGATCGATGGTCCGTAGATATCCGCGTCAAGCAGGCCAACACGTGCACCAGTCATTGCCAGAGCTACCGCAAGGTTCGCGGAGACAGTTGACTTGCCGACACCACCCTTGCCACTTGCAATGGCGATCACGTTGCGTACCCCAGGGAGCATTTGACCGGTCGCCCCCATGGAGCGCACCTGTGCGGTCATCTGCACATCCACGTGCTCAACTCCCGGGATTGCCCCGACAAACTCCCGAGATTGACGCTCCATCTCACCTTTGACTGGACAGGCTGGCGTCGTCAATTCAACCTTGAATGAAACCTTGCCTCCGTCAATCACCAGGTCTTTTATGAAGCCAAGCGCAACAATATCGCGGCGGAGATCAGGATCTTGGATGCGGCTGAGCGCCGCGAGAACGGCCTCTTCAGTCACAACCGGCTTGTTTGAGGCACCATTGTTCTTGCGGAGGCCAAACATGAGGAACCGCCTTGCGGAAAGTTCCGGCGGCTAGCCGGTTTCAGGGAATGCGACGGCCTGCTGTATGCATTGCGAACCGGAAAACTATACCACCGTATCAGGACGGGATTAGCAGTCCCATTGACGGACTGCTAATCCATTGGTAGACTGCATTAGCAGTCGCACTGGCCGAGTGCTAATGCAACTCTCGCCCGGATGCGGGCGATGATTTGTAGCGACTCTGATCCGCCGTGGACCGCGCCGCACCCGTCAGGGCCGTGGGCGCGAAGATATAGACCCGGCGCCCATCCGCATCAATAAGGAGAGCAGTCCTATGGCCAAGCAACTCGTCTTCCGTGAAGACGCACGGCGTGCCCTCGCCAAGGGCGTTGAGGTCGTTGCCCGCAGTGTGAAGACCACCCTTGGTCCGAAGGGGCGCAACGTCGCCCTCGGCAAGAAGTTTGGCGGACCGACGGTCACCCATGACGGCGTGACCGTGGCCAAGGAAATCGAACTCAAGGACCCATTCGAGAACATGGGCGCGCAGCTTCTAAAGGAAGCGGCGAGCAAGACCAACGATGTCGCCGGAGACGGCACGACCACCGCGACCGTACTTGCCGAGGCAATCGTCATCGAGGGCATGCGCAACGTGGTCGCCGGTGCGAACGCGATGATTCTGAAGCGAGGCCTCGACAAGGCCTCCGCGGCGGTCGTGGCCGCAATCCGCGAACTGGCCACCCCGATCCAAGGGCGTGAAGAGATTGCCAACATCGCCACTATCTCAGCGAACGACCGTGAGATCGGCACGCTCCTCGGCGAGGTCATGGACAAGGTCGGCAAGGACGGCGTCATAACCGTCGAGGAAAGCCGTGGGATCCAGTTCGAGGTTCAGTACGTCGAAGGTATGCAATTCGACCGTGGTTACAGCTCTCCTTACTTCGTCTCCAACGCGGATCGCATGACCGCCGAGGTGGAAGAGCCCTACATCCTGATCACTGAGACGAAGATTTCGGCCGTGCAGGAACTTCTCCCACTGTTGGAGAAGCTGGTCCAGCGCGGGCGTAAGGAGATCGTGATCATCGCTGAGGACGTCGAGGGCGAGGCGCTTGCCACGCTGGTCGTCAACAAGATGCGCGGCATCCTCAACGTCGTTGCGGTCAAGGCGCCCGGCTACGGTGATCGCCGCAAGGAAATGCTTAAGGACATTGCGGTCCTGACCGGCGGTACGGTCATCTCCGACGAACTCGGCCGGAAACTGGACAGTGTCACGCTCGAAGACCTTGGGCGTGCGCGCCGCGTCGTCTGCGATAAGGAAAACACGACAATCGTCGAAGGCCACGGTGGCAACGACGAGGTCCAGGGTCGCATCAAGCAGATCAAGGCGCAGATTGAGGACACGACTTCGGACTACGACCGCGAGAAGCTTCAGGAGCGACTAGCGAAGCTGTCCGGTGGCGTGGCGGTCATCAAGGTCGGTGCCGCAACCGAGACCGAACTCAAGGAGAAGAAGCACCGGGTCGAGGACGCCTTGTCCGCGACGCGTGCAGCAATCGAGGAGGGCGTGGTTGCCGGTGGTGGCGTCACGCTACTCGCGGCGATTGCGGCGCTCGACAATCTCCATCTCAAGGGTGACGAGGCCACGGGCGTCAGCGTCCTCCGCCGCGCTCTCGAGGAACCGATGCGTGCCATCGTGGCAAACGCCGGTTACGAGGGGTCCGTGGTGATCGAAAATGTTCGACGCCAGCAAGCAGCCACCGGCAACAAGAACATCGGCTTCGATGTCGTTGACGAGACGTACAAGGACATGGTCGCCGCGGGCATCATTGACCCGGCCAAGGTGACCCGTTCCGCCGTCGAGAACGCGACTTCGATTGCAGCGATGATCCTGACCACTGAGGCGCTCATCACCGATATTCCTGAGGCAGCCAAGCCCCAGGCGCCGATGCCAGAATATTGAGCCGAACCTAACTCCTTCCCAAACTGGGAAACACATGGCCGCACAAGAGGCGCTGGTGAGAGATCATCAGCGCCTTTGATTTTGGCACCCAATTGTCCTTGCAAACAAAGCCGATCAAATTGCTTGGCAATGCGGTAAAACTTGTCTGTGACGACTGAACCGCCCTTGATTGGCAAGCAAAGTGCCACGGAAACCGGTACTCCCGTCTCCAATCGGACAACACGACGGCGGATCGCCATCGGAGCGGGAGCCTTGGTCGCCGTGGCAGGCATTGGGTACGCGTCAACCTTGCCACTCCCCGGGCTTGACGGCAAACCCCCAGCGCCGCCATCGGTTGGTCAGCGCGCTCCCACGTTCACATTGCCGGCCTCGGGTGGAGGCATGATCGATCTTGCCTCGTACCGTGGCAAGCCCGTCGTCGTCAACTTCTGGGCGACGTGGTGCACCCCGTGCCGCGAAGAACTGCCGGAACTAGAACTTGCGTACCGGAAGCATCGCGATGCGGGCCTGATAGTTGTCGCGGTGTCGCTGGATACCGAGGCCGGCGCGAGAGATGTGCCGGAATTCCTGAAAGCCGGAGACGACACTACCGGGAGCTACACATTTCCAGTGGCATTGGACACCAAGCAGGAACTGCGCAACCGGTACCGCCTCATTGGAGTCCCGTCAACATACTTCGTCGACCGGACCGGGGTCATCAGAGCGGTTCAACCGGGGGCGATGAGTCGTGAAGTCCTCTCAAGTGCGCTTGAAACCATCTTGACCACGGCATCTGGAACGTGACCGAACAAGGTGCAACCTCACGAAAGCTTGTCCTCTACGGGGCGCCAGATTGCCACCTCTGCCACGAGGCCATGGCCACGTTGCGTCGCGTACAACGCGTTGTTCCCTTTGAAATTGTGGAGGTCAACATCCGGGAACATCCAGACTTGGCGGAGCGGTTCGGCCTTGTGATCCCCGTCATTGAGGTTGGTGGACGAGTCATCGCCCAATCGAAAGTGACGGAGTTCCGCCTCCTCCGTCACCTCCACGCCATTCTTGGCTCGAACCAGTGAAGCCAATTACGGGTAGGCCTGCAACCCCTGCACCAAAGAACCGCCGATGGGTGGCACGGATCAGGACTGGGAAACTCCTGACGCGATGTTGCGGTTCAGCGAGGACCTTGGCCCAGCAAGCCAAGACGCAACCCGCCACACGGCAACCAATGCCAGGAGACCGGATGCAATTGCTGCGCCCTCAGGTACCCAGGGTTCAGCCTGTTTGACAGCAATTCCAATGAATGCCCAGATGAGCACAGATGAATACGCCAGATCTTCGCGCTGGACAATGAACCAGAGGCCCAGTCCAACGGCAATGGCTATGAGAGTGACTGTCCACGTCCCGGGCGAGAGCGGACCACCATCCCAACCGAGGTCAAGAAGCGTCACAGCGGCATTGGCAATTGTTGCAACTGAGATCCAACCGAGATAGATGCTGAAAGGCAGGTGCACCATCCACCATTCGCCCGTGGGCATCGCATCCTTGGGCAACCCAATGCGTGAAACGATCACGCACAGCGATGCGAGAAGAATGACCATCGAGGCCATCGTCGCTGGAAACATGCCGTGATGCCAGAAAAGAATCCATACAGAATTCGCGACACCGCTGATTGCAAACCACCAACCGATGCGTTGCACTGCACGACTTGCCCTGCCAGCGGAGGTAGCTTGGTATGCCGTGAATGCGATCAGCGCAGTATAGATGATCCCCCATATCGAGAATACGTAGCCAGCTGGCGCGAAGACGTTCGGGAAACTGTCGGAGATTTCGCCAGTGGTTCGACCGTTCAGAGGCAATCCAGTGGCGAGTCCGTTGAGACCAAGGGTTGCAACGAGCGTCACGACGTTTGTGATCACCATCGATCCGGAGATGCGGGTCATCTGAGACCTCCAGGAAGATTGCTGACACGATGCCGAACCAGCGGCATCGCGTCCAACTCCTCTACGCTATCCGCTTGCCTAGCCAGTGTGAAGGCGAATGTGCAGGTTCAAGGGCACAAGAACGTACACACATCCATCGCTAGAAGGCCACGCCCATCAGGAACGAGTGCCCGTCGTAGACTTTGGTCATGACCGGAAACCTGTCACTCCTGGTGGCGTTCGGGGCAGGCGTACTGTCCTTTGCGTCTCCGTGCGTGCTTCCTCTTGTACCCGCGTACATCGGCATGCTTGCCGGAACATCGGTTGGAGAAGCGTCGCGAGTGCGGTCTCTCGTCCATGCACTGGCGTTCATTTCGGGCTTTACATCAATTTTCGTGACACTTGGTGCTTCGGTGAGCCTGATCGGCTTCGTCTTCCAGGACCTCGTGAGGAGCCTTGTGTTCCGGATCGTTGCTGGCGCGGTTCTGATCGGCTTCGGGCTCCATGGCGCCGGCCTCCTGCGTTTCAACGCCCTCTACCGGGACACCAGATTCCAGATCCGTCCAGGCGCTCGAGCCAACCTGCTGAAATCGTTTGTAATCGGGGCAGCGTTTGCGTCCGGGTGGACCCCATGCATTGGGCCAATCTTGGGAACAATTCTGCTGTATGCCAGCACTGAGGCGACGGTGTTGCAGGGCGCCGTCCTACTCACGGCGTACTCCCTTGGGTTGGGCGTGCCGTTTTTCCTCACCGGACTCGCCCTTGAAGCATCCACGCGCCTGATGCGACGCCTCAACCGGCGTGCAAGGCTGATTGAACTCTCCAGTGGAGCGCTCATGGTGGGGATGGGGCTGATCGTCATGTCCGGTGGAATGACCTGGTTCGCCAGTTTCCTGTCAGAACTGGGATTCCAAGGGGTCTGAAGCACCTCGATGGGTCAAACCCGTATGTATCTGAGTACAGATGGGTTCTGACCGTTAAGACTGATCGTCGTCAGGACTTCGCCCACGAACCCAGCCGCACCCATTGCCGCTTCAATGACATCGACCCGAGTGGTCATGAGGATGGCACGACCATTTGGTGACATGACCCGGCGCAGCTCACGGGCGGCGTCAATGTACAGCGGCACAATCGCGTCTTCGTCGAGGACCTGGCGTCCGAAGGGTAGGTTTGACACCACCGCGCCGACGGTGCCGTCGCGAACCGGCAAGCGGCGCGCATCAGCCTCGAAAACAGGGGAACCACCAGCCGAAGCACCCACACGACCAGGCCTCAACCCGGGGATCAGATCGGAATCAATTTCAGTCCCGATGACAGCGAGTGCGTCAGTCGTGGCACGTTCGGCAAGGATCGTTCCAGTGCCCGCAAACGGGTCAAGGAACACATCATCATTACGCGGTTCACTCATCCTCACGAGTGCGTTCGCGATAGTCGGAAGAATTGACCCAGGCGCAAATGCCCGCACTTGCCCGCGAAACCGGAACGATGGGGGTGTAAGCCGCCATCCAACAACCCCTCTTTGCCCGAGGATGTCAAGGCGAAGTTCAACCGTGCTGCGAGCAAAGCGGGGCGCCGCATCACCCTCGTCCTCAAGATCGCGACGCGCGACAGTGTGGATGACTGCGGGGGTGGCATTCGTCCACCCGGGCACCTTCAAGGCAATCGCTTGTGCCACAGCCGTTGCAGCATCGAAACGGCTGTACGCCTGCTTCCCAATCCGACTGGCATTCACCACGAAGCTCGGGGAATCGCCCCAGTCAGACTCTCGATGTCGGAACAGTCCGATCACTCCACCTAGGGACGCAACTGCAGTGCCAAGCGCCGAAAGGTCGACACGACGGACGCCAACCTCCACCTCACCGAGATACAGGTATAGGTTGTCGACGGTCCGCAAGTCCGTCAACGCCGGGTCCAAGGCAGGTATCCGCGCGTAGACCTTCCCACGAGACGTGGAAACGATCACCGCACCGGCAACTGTCTCGATGATTTCAGCAATCGCGACAGCCTCAAGCCCAGGAGTTACCGTCGCTAAGACAACAGGTGGCCCGGACCTCTCGCGAGCAGTAGGCACGCCGGGAAGCAGGGGCCTTGGTCGTGCCAGTCGGACTGTGCCGGCTCGGCGGAGATCACGCGTGGCCAATGGTCATCACGAAACCAGAACGCGACAGACATGCCGGAGGGCATCGGACCCGCCAAAACCCCCAGACTTCGTCGCGACACGTACCCGAACGCCGCCAAACTCCATCACACCAATCGGGATGCCCGGCAGTGCCTCGCCGGACACGTCAACAGACGTCACACCAATCCCCGTGAAGAGGTGCTGTGCAGTCTCTCCCCCGGTCACTACCAATCCAGTACGTCCGTCCATCAACAATGTCGACACAATTGGCGCAATTCGGTCAATCAGCGTTACCGCATTCCGCACCAAACTGGGATCTATGACTTCATCCGGTTGTGAGTGGCCAGCCAGTTTGGCATGCGTTGACACGACCACCCCAGAAGTGCTGCAGTTCGACACGGCCCGCAAGACTTCCCGTTCATCTGGCCACCCATCCGGGTCGCCGATGTCAAAAGCGATGTGACCCCACCCGTCTGACACGAGTGCCTCTACTTGCAACACGGTTGCGGGGTGAACAGTTCCCGCGACTACGATCAATCTTTCGGGCCGCACCGCGTTCCAAACCTCGTCTGAACCGGCACTTCTGTCGGGGTCATCACTCCGAGTGTCAACCTCCCGGGTCTCAAAGGCGGCACCCGACGACCGGAATGCCTCAACGACTAGGGAAGCGAGACCGGCGGACCCAACCCATAGCAACCTTCCGCCGGCCACACCGTCGCGTGCGATTACTCGGAGGTCGTCGTCAGTAATGGCATCCCGGATGTCGCAGCTGGCGATCACCGGGGCAAGCGCGTGCTCGAGACGACCAAGATGCGAGGCCACTGGGACACCATGGACCAGCTGCACGCCATCCACAGTGGTTCGGCCCTGGGCGGGAAATGCAGGGGCCACCAGTGCTCGCGCGCCTGGATGAGTGATCGCAATTGCGTCAAGCACTCCGGATAGTTCAGGGCCTGGATGCCCCCGAAGTACGCTATCGATTTTTTTGTAAATCAGCGACACGCCGTGCCCAAGCAAACGCAGTGCCGCCTCGCGAGCCCGTTCCCGGGCAGCGACCGCATCCCCCTCACGACTTGCAGTGTTGAAGATGATCACGTCTGCACCAGCGGGCAAGGCGACGGTTCCGGTTGGCCCGAATGGCATGACGCTGCGAAGACCCGCCTTGGCGAACCCCGCACCTGCGTCAAGCGCGCCCGTCAGATCATCTGCAATGAGGCCAATCCGGAGGGATGCCGACTGCCTGCCAATCAGTGTCATTGGGGATCCAAACGCGCCGTTTCACCAGAGGCGGGCCGCTAGCGTGACTTCCCCGAAACTGCAACGGGGACAGGACACGGCCCTCCTCCCCGACTTGCTTTCAGGGAGGAGGGTCGCGAAGTGATCATTGCAGTCCGACGATCCGGTTGCGGAGGGTGCCGATACCTTCGATGGTGACTTCGTAGACATCACCAGGCTTCATGAGCCCCTTGGACGTGCCCACGCCTGACGGCGTGCCAGTGATCATGACGTCGCCCGGAAGCATCGTGAAATACTTGGTGACGTGAACGACCAGTTCGTCCAAGCCGAACAGGAGGTCTGACGTGCGGCTGTCCTGCCGCACTTCTCCATTGAGTGCACCACCGATGTGAAGGTCCTCGGCATTGATGTCGGTGACAATCCACGGACCCAGCGGGCAAAACGTATCGGACCCCTTTGCTCGCGTCCACTGCCCGTCAGAACGCTGGAAATCGCGCGCCGAGATGTCGTTCGCGCACGTGTAACCCAGTACATAGTCACGGTACGTGCCCGGGGCAACGTTCTTCGCAGTCTTGCCGAAGACCAACGCCAACTCGGACTCGTAGTCCAGTTTCTCGCAACCGGGGATCCAATGCACGTCGTCGAGGTGACCGACGACCGATGTGGGAGGCTTGAAAAACATCAACGGCTCCGTGGGCGCAGTCGCGTTAGACTCCTCGATGTGCGCCTTGTAGTTGAGCCCGATGCAGACCACCTTCGTCGGGGTGCAAGGCGCAAGCAACTTCAACTCGGATACAGGTCCGATCGCGGCCCCCTTGTGAGGCGCGTGGAAAACCGATCCCTCTAGGTGATAGGCGACATCGCCTTCCAGAATGGCATCATGTGCCTCGCCGTGAACTTCAACGCGTGCAATTCTCACGGAACTGATCTCCCCTTCGCCTGCCGTTGGCAATTCTTGATCCCAGATGGACCACCCCCGGCAACAGACGGCGCATCATAGCAACGAACCGGCACTCACGCGCACGACTAATTGGGCGTACCCACTGCATCACCGATATGTTTTCAGGGCAATGTCCGGCCAGTCAGTCGTCACTGCATCCACGCCTGCGTCGGCGAGACTGCGCATTGACTCCGCGTCGTTGCAGGTCCACACACTCACGGGCATGCCGGCAAGGTGCGCAGCCGAGCAGAACTCCTCAGTTGCCAGGGAATATTCGGGGCTAACGAAGTGAGCGCCAATCGTCCGGGCACGGGAAATGACTTCGGCGTGGTCGGTTGCCCACGGCCAGTGTCTCGAATACAGATATCCAACCGCGACGCCAGGAATCGTCCGGCGTACCGCCTCAACGACCGCGGGCACGAAAGATATGACAGCGGTGTCTACTTCCGGATTGGCTTCGATTGCCTCGAGGGTCGTCTGGGCAAGTGTGGCTGGATCCCCTGCCTTCAGTTCAATGATGATCCGCGCCCGTCCCTTCGCCCGATGCAGCAGGTCACTTAGCTGCACAAGACGTTCGGACCCATACTTGGTGGCTTTCCACGATCCAGCATCCAAGCGCGCCAAATCCGACCAAACTAGCGCGGAAACGTCGCCAGATCCGCTGGTGGTCCGGTCAAGCGTCGTGTCATGGATGACAATCGGCACTCCATCGGCAGACAGGACAACGTCACACTCCACCGCCGTCGCCCCTTGGGAAACGGCAAGTTCGAGCGACGCAATCGTGTTTTCGGGTGCGACGCCACTCGAACCGCGATGGGCAATGACCAGAGGGGCACTTCCGGGTTTGCGTACGAGCCAGTCGAGAACCATTGGATCCTCCAGTGAGAAGTGGTGCAGACTGAATGACACTCGGGCCTGTTCAAACTGCGTGCGGTCGAGCCAATCAGATTTTCACACACTAAGTACCGACAATTTGCCTCGCGTCGTTGTCTGAAGGTGTCACGGCGGCCCCCTCGCACGTTTGGTGGGTGATACCTGATCATGCGGTGCGCAATCATCTCTGACATACACGGTAATTTCGACGCCCTTGAGCGCGTAATAGTCGATGCAATGTCGTTCGGAACCCTTGACGCCATCTGGTGCCTCGGCGACATTGTCGGCTATGGACCTAACCCAAACGAATGCGTTCGTGAGCTCAGGGATTGCGAAATCGGCGGGACTGCGGTGTATGCCGTGGCCGGGAACCACGACCGGGCTGCGACCGGCAAGATTTCGATTGCCCAATTCAACCCAGACGCGGCAACGGCCGCGCGCTGGACCATCAAATCCCTCACCCCTGAGACCCGCGCGTATCTCGACGGACTTCCGGTGCGGCTAGATGGCCGCGCAGTCCCCAGTTTGGGCGACTTTACGCTCGTCCACGGCACGCCACACGACCCCGTCTGGGATTACATGGACTCGGAGGCCGTTGCGCTCGCCAGCCTTGCCGAGATAGGCACGCCACATTGTCTCGTCGGCCACACCCACCGTGCCGAATACTACGCTCTCCGCCCCAAAGGCGACAGCAGACAGCTTGCGTCGAGCGGCCATGGTGACGGTTATGACGACGATGGATCCGCGTCCACGCAGATTTCCGTGTCAGCGTTCTCTCACGGAACCACTGTCGACCTTGAACCTGACGTGCGCCTGATTGCCAACCCTGGGAGCGTCGGTCAACCGCGTGACGGCCTATCGTCCGCCTCCTACCTGATGCTGGACACTGCGGACGGCGGTCAAACGAGGCTTCAGGCTCGACGCGTGGAGTACAACATTGACTGCGTGCAACGTAAGATGCGCGACGCCGGACTGCCGCCGCGGTTGATCTCGAGGCTCCGGCACGGACGATAGGAATTTCCGATGGGAGGCAATCCGGATCAGCGTCGCAGCGATGGGACGGAACCGGGCCTTGCAACGCGTCCGGAAAGCGATTCGCACCTTTGGTTGCCACGTCCGGGAGACTCACGGGCAGCGACAAGGTTGGCCCGCCTCAATTCCGCACTCGAACCTTCAATCTTTCAGTCAGTCGATCCTCCTCGTGCATCGGCAGACTCAAGTCTTCCGGAATCGGCCAGACCACGTCGAGTAGTTTCGCCGTGGATTGATGACTTCGCGGATATCGATGACAATGCCGAGTCCGGCAACATCCTGGTGGCCATGTGGTCGGACGGTGAGCGTCAGGGTTGGTTCGTCCTCTCATTGATGTTGCTCGCATCGCTGGTTGCCCTGATTGGGTATTCGACGGCACACCCACCTGCTCGTGACCTGTTTGGCACGGTCACGGGTGACAGGTTCGCCTCAACCGAGATGCTGATGCCCGGCACATCGACCAATGCTTCCGCGTTCAAACCTACTTCTCAAGAGGTTTCCGAAAGGAATACTCAAGCATCACCAGCGTCGGGCGACCAAGAGGCGGTTTGGAGACGGTCGCTGCCAATTGCTCTCGGAATGGTGTGGCTGATCGGGGCGTGGATCATAGACCGAGAGGCGCGTCGTGCCCTCGTGATCAAGGAACCCTGGGGCGAGCGCCGAACAATCGCCTACGGAATGATCGCGATTGTGGTGGTTCTGCCATTGATGATTGCCGGGATCATGATCTCCGCGTGGGGCGTCGTCCAGGCACTTGTAGAGATTCAACGTGTGTTCGGCGACCGGACCGCTGTCCGAGCGGCGGGAGGGTTCATCCTTGCCATCGTGACAATCCTGATACTCCGCGAACCAGTTGGAAGGCTCACAAGGTGGGCTAACCACTTGCTCAATCCTGCTGCCTCTCAAATGGCAAGAAACGCCGTCGGTCAAAGCGCACGAGATCGGACGCTTCCGAGGCGGAACGCACCGTGGGTACCGCGGAGCTTGCGCCAAGTGTCAATCGGAAGCCGTTGGCGCAGTTGAGGAAAAAACGGGTTGCCGTCCACTCCCCACGTTGAAAGACACTTCACTGCCACTGAAGCCGTACGCGATGTTGTAATCGGGATGTCCGACGGGCTGACTGTCCCATTTGCACTTGCTGCCGGTCTCTCTGCAGCCGTCACATCGTCTTCACTCATCGTCACGGCGGGGCTCGCCGAAGTTGCTGCGGGAGCAATCGCCATGGGTCTGGG
>BJHB01000009.1:0-23217 GCA_014191415.1 Chloroflexota bacterium | reverse complement strand
AATCTCGCCGTGTCCGTGCCGCAACCCACTGCGCTTCTTGTTGATCAGGTCGACGGCACGCATTCCAAACACCTCCAGGGCATTGCAAACCCTCGCCCGCCTCCACATCCCCACTACCTCGCGATGCGCGGATCGGGATTCGGGGCAATGTATTGGGTAGGAAAGTCTCGGGATCCCAAGTGCGATTGATGATAGTGCGGTGGTTCTGTCAACGCCTGCCGTCGCCAACCGACCAGTTGTGCCCGTGATGGCTACAGGTACCGGTCAAGCATCCGCCTCGCGACGGGAAGCCACGCACTAAGGTCGGATGAACGGAGTCCCGCGCTTCCATGTTGGGCGCGCCATGCCTCTCCAGCGAGGGCATGAAGGGTCATCCCGGTAACTGCGCTCTCCCATGTCGAAGCACCCTGTGCCGCCAACGAGGCAACGACGCCAGCAAGCACGTCCCCGCTTCCTGCCGTCGCCAGCGCCGCATTTGCGTACGCGCCAACCACCACGGTCCCACTTGGAGACGCAACGACACTTGGGGAGCCCTTGAGAACCACCACGACACCCCAGCGCACTGCGGATTCTCGGGCGATCCCAACAGGGTCTCGGACCACTGTCTCGACGGTCAGGCCGGTCAGTCGTGCCATCTCAGCCACGTGTGGGGTAAATACGAAAGAACAACCTCGTCCAGCCTCAGAACTTGCCGGCCCCGAGTAAATCGGCCAGCGATCCGGTGCGACAGGTGAGATTGCATTTAGCGCGTCCGCGTCCACGACGACAGTCAGGGATCGCTCGTGTGTCCCAATACGGGCCAACAGATCCCGGACCGCGGTCACCGTTGCCTGATCAGTGCCGAGACCCGGCCCGATCACCATTCCCCGGCAGCGTTCCACGCATGCGAGCACGTCCGCTATGTGTGTCGCCGTCAACACTCCCGAGGGTGTCTCGTCGTCTGCAAGCGGCAGGACAACCGTCTCGACCGGAGGCACCACGCCCACGCTCTTGCCGGCATTCGCGATCGTCACGAGGCCACCCCCGGCCTCGATAGCTCCCAAGCCCGCCAAAACTGGAGCGCCTGGATACCTTCCCGTACCGCCCAGGATCAGCACCCGGCCAAATGTCCCCTTGTGTGACCTGTCCGGCCTCGCGGGCAGCAGGTGCGCAACCCGGGCGGGGATCGCCCTCCACGTTCCACCATCGTCGGCAAATGTGCGACCCAGCTCAAGGAGGACACCGCCCGGGATCCCGATATCGAGTTCCACGACCCGTCCTGCCTTCGCCGCACCGTCGCCAATCACCGTGCCCACCTTGGCTGGTCCGGTGGCGAAAGTGTGCGTCGCCTGGAATGCAATTGGATCGGCGGCACCCGTATCCGCATCAACTCCCGATGGGACGTCTATCGCGACCCGGAACTGTCCAGGCTGTGCCCGGAAGCTATCGCAGACCTCCAGAATGGCGCGCACCGCACCACGTGCCAGACCGGAAGCGCCGATGCCCAGCAGACCATCAAGCACCATGTCCGATGCGCCAAGCCACTCTGCAAGGCGGTTCGGGATTGTTTCCGGCTCGTCCGCCAAAGCGACTTCGACGAGAGCCGTCAAGTCTGGATCATTGATCCATGCCAGATGTGGATCGACAGCACGCGACTGCGTCAGGCACAGGCGCACACCCCAACCACAAGAACGTGCCAGATGATTACACGCAACCAACGCATCTGCACCATTGTTGCCCTTGCCAATCAGGGCCAAAACCGTCCGGCCGCGTGCACCACCCGTCAGACGTTGTGCACTGCGTGCGATCGCCAACCCGGCGTGTTCCAGCAATTGGCCCGGTGGCACACCGGCACGCCCTGAGGCAGCCTCCAACGCACGCATCGCTCTCGATGTGACAAGTCGCACAAACTGCCTCTACCATTCCGCCCGGTCGGCGCCCTGGGCCACAACCATTGCGATAGCCATGTCACGCGAGTGCGATAACGATACTTCGAATGCGGTCAACCCGAGTTCCGTGGCTCGCGCCTTGGCACGGTTGTGGAGGACGACCAGCGGTTTGCCTCGCGGGTTCGGAACCACCTCAATGTCACGCCAAGCGATGCCGACAATCCCAGTCCCAAGCGCCTTGCTGACCGCCTCTTTCGCTGCAAACCGCACCGCAAGTTCGGGTACCCGACCGCGACAGTAGGCACGTTCAGCGTCGGTAAAGACCCGCGTCAGGAACCGGTCACCCCAGCGGCCGATCACTGCCGCTACTCGGTCAATCTCCACAAGGTCCACGCCGCAGGAAAGTCTCATGTAGCCCCCATGCGTCAGCTGCCTGGCCGTGGCCAACCCGTCGTGCCGTCCCAACCGGACGCGCGGCCTCGCATTCGGGGAGACGCCCAGTGATCAATCCGCCCAGATATGGAAAGCGTTTACTACTGAAGCGTAGTCCCATCCCGAGGACACAAGCTCGACGCGAATGATGCGCCACGGGCGAGGGGCAATGCCGAGAAGGCTTGTCTCGAAGCGGACCCAGTCAGAAGATGGAAGCAGTTCGGCATCGCGGACGGGGAAGTTATCGTCATTGTGCCGGTAGAAGCCCCGGTACCACGTGTGGACCGTGCCCGTGATATCCCGGTAGATCACTCGTAGGATGAGCGGATATTCCGTTCCCTGCCAGCCTCCACCAGAAAGGGAATGGCTGAGGACGCGGACACTGGCCTCCACCTCAACCCTCTCGAAGTCCCATAGATCGACATCGATGTTCTGGGCGAGCATCGTCTCGCCGTGTCCCTGACCGCGCCGCGCAAGCGTGATCGTGCCGGCTGTCGGGTGGTGCGTCACCTCCCCCGGCGGATCCTGCTCGGAAATGTCGCGTTCGGCCCAGTCAGCCGGCGTATCTCCATCCCGGTCGGCAAAGACAGGATTGATCACGAGATCGCGGCGCGAGGATAGACCGCCTATCGGGGGCCGGTTCGAAGTCGCGACCAGCCGCTGACCCGTCAGCGCCGACGCGACCGCGCCATTTGAATACCCGGTCGCCACACCTCGCCGGGTCGTGACTTGAGACTGGTCACCCGAGGCATCTACGGAGTAACTGCCTTCGGTCACATGTACCTGGGTGAACGGCGCACGTAATTGCACGAATGCTTGCAACGGATCCTCTGCGGGCGCCACTCCAATCCGCGCCCGCCCCTTGACCACCTCGAGGATGAGCGAATATCGGTCCGGTTGGAAGCGTCCCTGCTGACTACGGATGATCCGGAAGGTCGACCCGGGAAAGATGAGCGCGGTACTGCCATCAAAGAACTGCATGAATGCACGGGCGTTGACCGCGGTGCGGATGACGTCGCCCTCGTCAAGGTCCTCGTTGGTCTGGGCGACGACCCAGTCACCGACACCCTGCCTCTGCACGAACACGACGCTGTCGATGGACCGCATGGTGGCACCGCGCAGCTCAATGGCCCACCC
This sequence comes from Chloroflexota bacterium, assembly GCA_014191415.1. GTDB lineage: Bacteria > Chloroflexota > UBA11872 > UBA12225 > UBA12225 > UBA12225. Next base: position 19,780 of record BJHB01000009.1, on the reverse strand, counting down.
GACATACCAGGTGCGAACAATGGGGCCACCCACAAGCAAGGTCAGCAGGATCAACCCAGACGCAATGGTAACCCGCCATGCAATGCGCGACGCATCTTGGACGGTTGCAGTGTACGCGCTATATGACTGGACAAACGGCGCATACGCCGCGCGAACAGGACCCGTTGCACTTGCGCCGGAGGATGAACTCGCCTCGACCGGGTCATCAACCGCGGATATTGGCGTAGTCGGCGATGCGTCACTGATGGTCATGATGACCGGTCACACCGAGTGCGGCACGATGCTTGCAGGTACTTCGCAAGTCCCTGTCGGCACCATGTCTCCACATCGTCAAGAACGCACTGGTGGCCAAAAGGGGACATGATCTCCCGGACGTGTCCGGCCGGCAGAGGTCTGCCGGACCAAAACCACCACGCGCCTGATTAGCCCGCGCGTTCCTTCTTGCGCTTGGACACTACCTCAACGGCCATCGAGGTTTCACCGACCGATGACCGGACCGCCTTGGTCACGGCATCCTTCTTCGGCTTCTTCTTCTCTTTCTTGCCGGGTGCTCCACTTGGCATCGCATTTCCTCCCGACGACCCGCGTCGTCGTCCGATTATAGGTGCGCGCAACGGTGCTGGCGCCGACACGAGGAGCGACGCATCGCCCACAACCAATCACCTTGGTTCAAATACGCTTCCCTTCCTCCAACCCGGTACGATGTCACCATCCCGTGCCGGGATGGCGGAACAGGCAGACGCAGCAGACTTAAAATCTGCCGCCTTCGCGGGCGTGCGGGTTCGAACCCCGCTCTCGGCACCCCTTTCACCCCAGTCCTCGCCCCGGCGCGCGAGTGGGCAGACGAGAACGCGTCCCTCTCCCCACGCGCACCAGTGTTTCGATGCACAACCTCGGCGTTTCACAACCGTCCTTGCGTGATTGACACGTCTACACGACATCATGTAAATTTTTCCTGTCGTGACTGGCTCTGTTGCATCCCGAACCCGCGCGATGCGCGAACACCGAGGTATCCCGCAGACCGCCCTCGCCTCGCAACTTGGGATCAGCCGTCAGTCATTGCACGCGATTGAGGCCGGCCGGGCAATCCCCGGGGTCGATGTAGCTGTGCGAATTGCCCATGCCCTCGGCACGACCGTCGAGAACCTGTTCCCACTGGCACTGCCTACCGCTGCCGTCGATTTCGACGGACCCGCCGGTGCCCGTGCCTCAGGCAGGATGGCGCTGGCACGACTGTCAGGACGGTGGGTCGCATACCCACTCGGTTACGACGCGGCCCACGTCTCAGCAGATGCCGTCGGCACCACAGATCCCGATGGGCTTCGCCTCGAGCATGTTCGCGACCCGCGCGAAAGTGCGCACAACGTCATCCTGATGGGGTGCGCGACTGGCTTGGGCGTCCTTGCCGACCGCCTGAATGCGACAACCGGCACCGGGCGGTTCATATGGATGGGACGATCAAGTACCTCGTCCCTTCAATCGCTAGCCGCCGAACGCACGCACGCAGCCGGTGTGCACCTCCTCGACGAAGCGACCGGGATCGCAAACCTTCCCGACATCCGTCAGTCCCGATGTGCGTCACCCGTCACGGTCATCGCACTCGGGGCTTGGGAGGCCGGTTTCGTCACCGCACCCGGAAACCCCCGTGGTATCCGATCCGGACCCGACCTGATCCATCCAGGCATGCGGATCGCGATCCGTGAAGTCGGGTCAGGCGCACGCCGATTGCTGGACCGGGAACTTCGCCCCAGCGGCACACTGTCCACATTGAACATTGATGGCCCAGCCGCATCGAGCCATCGTGACGTTGCGCATGCCATCGCTATGGGGGCGGCCGATACAGGGGTGGCAACACGCGACGCAGCCGAAGCATCTGGTCTGGGATTCGTCCCGATTGCCACGGAACGCTACGACATTGTCTTGCCCACGACGTCCCTCGCTGACCCCCGAATCGCCCGGCTGTTGGACACCCTTACCGGCCTAGCGTGCCGCCGTGACCTCCAGGCACTTGGGTACGACACGACTGAGACCGGCCGGCATGTTGCCGACATCGCCGCCTGAAATGGCCAATACCCAACTGCAATCCCGACGCGTCTTCATCGCACTCTTTGCGTCTCCCGCCAGCCTCTCCGCATGTCGGGGCATCAATACTGCCTCTACGGCACAAACCACTCCCGAACCAGAACCACGTGTATCGGCTGAGTCAAATGACGTGGTCATATTCGCGGCGTCTTCACTCACACTTGTGCTCGACAAGATGTGGCAAGCGTTTCGGACGCAACCAGGAAACGAAGGACTTGCAATCACCGCCAACTACGGCTCATCAAGCCAGCTTCGAACGCAACTGCGGGAGGGTGCAAGGGCCGACATCTTCGCGTCGGCAGATATTGCCCAGATGGAGCAGGTGGCAAATGCCGGTCTCGTTGACGGCAACGCCACGGTCTTTGCCCGAAACCGGTTAGTCGTGATCGTCCCGAAGGGCAACCCCGGCAAGGTCACAACCCTTGCCGACCTCGCCAAGCCAGGCGTCAAGTTTGTCACGACACCGCCAGACGTACCGATCGGTGCCTACGCGCGCGCCTCACTCAACAAACTCGCATCCGACCCGGCGAACGGCAACGGTTACGACGCCAAGGTCCTTGCCAACATCGTCTCAGAGGAAGCAAATGTCCGTCAGGTCGTGGTCAAGGTGCAGCTGGGAGAAGCCGATGCCGGCATCTGTTATGCAACGGACGTCACCGCCGTGCCCGCCGGCGAGGTGACGACCATCGACATCCCTGACTCTGCAAATGTCGTCGCCGAGTACCCGATTGCACTCCTCAAGTCGGCGAAGTCCCCGTCGGCCGCGAGGCGCCTCATATCCTTCATCAATTCTCCCTCCGGCCAGTCCATCCTTGTCGCCGCGAAGTTCAAGCCAGCGTGATCTCCACCGTTTCAGGGCGGATCATCCGCACAACTGCCCGATGTCAGTCGCACCGTGATCGGCAACGACGATCATGACCCCCGGCATTCCCCGCTGGACACCAATCACCGCAGCGATAGGTGTCGGCGCCTTCATTGGGATACCGACGGTTGCGTTGCTCATGCGCGCCGTGACGGTCGATCCATTCGCCACCGCCAGTCGGCCTGATGCACTTGGCGCCGCCTTTTGGTTGTCGGTCACGACATCGCTAGCGACCCTCCTCATCGCGATCATCGTCGGTACTCCGGCAGCCTTCGCACTCGCACGAGTGCCATTCCCTGGTCGGGGTCTTGCGAATGCCTTGGTCGACGTACCGGTTATCCTGCCTCCAGCTGTGGCCGGGCTCGCCCTTTTGCTCGCTTTCGGTCGCCGGGGCCTTGTTGGTTCGTGGTTAGCCGACGCGGGGATCACACTCGCGTTCTCCACGACTGGTGTGGTCCTGGCGCAGTGCTTCGTCGCGATCCCCTTCTACGTCAGGACGGTACGCGCCGCATTCCTGCGTGCCGATCGAGACCTCGAGGCCGCGGCAATGATCGACGGCGCAACCGGATGGGGCGCATTCCGGCACGTAACCGTTCCACTCGCCCGTCCTGCGCTGGTGGCGGGCGGGGTCCTCTGCTGGTCTCGCGCCATGGGGGAGTTTGGCGCAACCCTGATGTTCGCGGGTTCCCTCCGCGGAAGAACCCAAACGATGCCACTGGCAATCTACGCGTTGCTAGAGTCAGACCTTGACGGCGCAGTCCTGCTCGGAGGCACGTTTGTCGTCGTCGCAGTAACCATTCTCGGCGTCACAGCATTTATGATGGATCGCCAGCCAGTGGCCGAGTGATTCAAGCACGAGGCGGAGAGGGAGGTGACGGCCGGAATTGAACCGGCGATAGAGCTTTTGCAGAGCCCCGCCTTACCACTTGGCTACGTCACCCTGAGTGGCAGACCATTGGGTGATCCGCCGATACCGGCCCTGCTCGGAATTCACTCCGGCGCCCGGCCACGAAAATAGGGAGCGGAAGACGGGGGTCGAACCCGCGACCTTCTCCTTGGCAAGGAGACGCGCTACCACTGCGCCACTTCCGCACGCGACGATGGCACCATTTGCCACCGCCCACATCATACGACGCACATCAGACGAGCCGCAACCGTAAGGGTTCAGGGCGTGATGGTGTCGGCCTCTGGCTCGGCGCACATCACCCCGACGCCAGGAACTGTACGCAGAAGGACCGGGTTGGCCGGATCGTCTTCGACTTTCCGTCGCAACCTGTGCACCGTGACGCGCACGATGTCTGCCGCGTCCGCATCGTCATACCCCCAGACTGTCCGTAACAGGGTCTTCGTGGGAACAACCACCCCCCGGCGTTCCATCAGGCACTTGAGCAGTTTGAATTCGGTGACGGTCAGCTTGACCTTCTCGCCATTTTTCGTTGCAACATGTGTCGGCAGATCAATCGTCAAGGGACCAACCGTGAAGCGCGTCTCAGCGGGAGCAGCTGGCTCAACTTCCACCTGGTTGCGCCTTATGTTCGCCCGAATTCTCGCGACCAGCTCCCGGCTACTGAACGGCTTGGTGACGTAGTCATCCGCTCCGACCTCAAGCCCGGTGATCTTGTCATCTTCGCTCGCGCGCCCCGTCAGCAGGATCACCGGAATCTGGCTTCGTGATCGAAGCTCGCGCAACAGGTCAAAGCCGTTCCACGCCCCCAGATTGATATCCAGAAGGATGAGATCAGGCAATGACGCCTCCTGCAGTCGGCGGTTCACCGACGGGGCGTCGTAGGCGCGGGTGACAGTAAAGCCCGCCCGGCGAAGCGCTACTGATACGAACTCGACGAGGCCACGGTCGTCATCGACAATCAGGATTTCCATAAACACACTTCCGTCCCACCCGCATTCTATCGAACCGAGTGACCTATCCCTTCATGGTCAACAGAACATCTGTCAAGTTTGTGCAAGGTATCTAAACAAATTGAGGGAAACTGTTTTGAAACCCGCCGCACTTGATAACTTCCCGTTCTCTCTGCAAGAATGGGCCATTACCAGCGGGTAGTACAGGAGAGACGCAAGTACTGAAGCCGTGCGTCAGGAGGATGCTACGTGGACAAGATTGCACCAAAGTCACGCCGAACATTGTTGAAGACAGCGACCGCAGTTGCCGGGGCTGTCGCTGGAAGTTCACTGCCTATCCTCGCAAGCGCGGCTCCCGTTGCGCAGGGCGCCGAAATCATCAAGATCATCAGCAGCCTTCCCTTGACCGGGCCGAGCTACGGACAGTCAATCTCGGTGGTCAATGCGATCCGAATGGCGATCGAGGAATCTGGTCGCAAGGCTGGCAACTTCATCATTGAGTACGAAGCCCTCGACGATGCGACCGCCGCCGCCGCGAAATGGATGGCCGAGAAGGAAGCTGAGAACGCCAACAAGGCACTCAACGATCCGGACACGATGGTTTACATCGGAACGATGAACTCCGGAGCCGCAAAGGTCAGCATCCCGATCCTGAACCAAGCCAACTTGGTGATGATCAGCCCTGCGAACACCTATCCCGGGCTCACCAAGCCGGGCAAAGGCGAGGCAAACGAGCCGGATGTCTATTACCCGAGCGGGTCGCGCAACTACACCCGGGTAGTTCCTGCGGACGATCTTCAGGGGGCCGTCGGCGCAAACTGGGCCAAGAAGCTCGGTGCCAAGACCGCCTACGTGATTGACGACACCGAACTCTACGGCAAGGGTATTGCCGACGTGTTCGTGGCGACCGCTGAGAAGATCGGCATCAAGCTGGTGGGCCGATCCGGTATCGACGGCAAGGCATCAGACTACCGGGCCGTCGCAACCAACGTCCGCGCACTGAAGCCTGATGCCGTCTACTTCGGCGGGATCACCGACAATAACGCCGCCAAGGTCTTGAAAGACCTCCGCGACGGTGGGTTCGACGGCAGTTTCATCGGACCGGACGGGATCTTTGACACCACTTTCCTGAAGACTGCCGGTGACGCAGCTGAGGGTGCATACTGCACATTCGGCGGGGTTGCGGTGTCGTCATACGAAGGCTCCGCCAAGGAATTCGCCGAGAAGTACAAGGCCGCATATCACGCCGACCCCGAGGCGTACGCAATCTACGGGTACGAGGCCGCCAAAGTCGCGCTCGCAGCAATCGTCGCTGCGGGTGTCAAGGACCGCGCCAAGATCCGGGATGCCGTCTTTGCGACCAAGGATTTCAAGGGCATCCTCGGCACATGGGGCTTCGATGCGAATGGAGACACCTCGGTGACAACCATGAGTGTCAGCATCGCCGCACGTCTTGCCGATGGAACGCTAGCTTGGGAGAAGGTGGAGATCCTTACCGCCGGCTAATTGGCATCGGTCGCCACTCCACCCGGATGGTGACGCTGTCTTAGCAGCTGACACTTGCGCGAGGCTGGCACGATACACCTAGGTGGTATCGTGTCAGCTTTTTTTTAGATCGCAAATCTCCAGATCTATTTCACTGTACTCGTTGCGATTGGTCGCCAAGTAGCTTCCCCTCGATGGAGCCGTGCGCAGATGTTGACGTTTGAATATTTCTTACAACAACTTGTCACCGGGTTGGCAAACGGGATGCTCATTACTCTTGTTGCCATTGGGTACACATTGGTTTACGGCATTGTCGAGATGATCAACTTTGCGCACGGCGACGTGTTCATGCTTGGCGCATTCTCTTCGGTCACAACACTTCAGGCATTGGGGGCGCAAGCGGTAAAGCGGGTCGCCAACAAGGACCAGCCACCAATTCCGGAAACCTATCTTTGGCTGGTTATTGCCCTCATAACTTCAATGGTGTTCTGCGCAACACTGAATGTGCTCATCGAGCGATTAGCATATCGACGCCTTAGACGAGGCTCCCGGATGGCACCTCTTATTTCGGCAATCGGTGTGTCATTCATCCTCCAGAATGTTGGCATCTACTGGAAGGGCGTTTCGCCGGTCAACTTTCCCCGATATATTCCCCAGATTGACCTTGTGAAGGCATTGGGAATCGACAGTTTTGTTCGGGTCACGACCAAGGACGTTTTCGTGTTAGTGGTGACCGTCCCGTTGGTCATCGCCTTGACCCTCTTCATCCAGAGAACAAAGCTCGGTAAGGCAATGCGGGCCACGGCGCAGGACCGGGACGCAGCCCAACTCATGGGCATCGACATCAACCGGACAATCGCCCTGACCTTCCTACTCGGAGGCGCCCTTGCCGGAGCTGCCGGACTTGTGTCGGGCCTCTATAACAATACTGCTGGTTTCCAGATGGGCTTCAGCTACGGGCTGAACTCGTTCACCGCAGCGGTCCTCGGAGGGATCGGCAACCTCAACGGTGCCATGCTCGGCGGTGTATTCATCGGCATCCTCGCGGCGATGAGCGACGGGTACCTCGATGCAAGATGGACACCCATCGTCATCTTCGGCACCCTCAATCTCGTGCTCATCATCCGCCCATCCGGCATCCTCGGCCAGGATCTGGCCGAACGCGCGTAGCATGCGAACCCGCCCGCACCGCACCCGTGGTGTAGGCGCCTGATTTGAGGCAACGAAGATGCAGACGGATACCCGCATGACGCCCGGCCGCAGGGCATACGGAGAAGAGCCGGCAGGCCCCCAGCAGACGCGAAACCGAATCTTGCAGGCCACGGCTCTGGCTTTCGTCCTCGCCTACCCATTCCTCGACCTGTTCTTTGGGTGGCAGGCACTGCTCGCGTTCATCCCCATGATGTTGATGATCACGCTTGCACTGGGCCTGAACATCGTTGTCGGGTATGCAGGGCTTCTGGACCTCGGGTACGCAGCGTTCTACGCCATCGGGGCGTACGCCGCGGCGTTTTTCACCTCGCCGAATAGTCCCCTTGCGAGTGTGCTTCCCGGAAGTCCGTTTGCCTGGATGCAGGACTTTTGGGTGGCAATGATCATGGCCGTCCTCGTGGCAGGTTGTGCGGGTGCCCTTCTCGGTGCCCCGACGCTGAGGTTGCGGGGCGATTACCTGGCACTCGTCACGCTCGGCTTCGGCGAAATAATCCCTCGGCTAGTCAAGAACCTCGAACCGTGGACCAAGGGCGTCAAGGGCATGAACCCCATCGGACGGCCCCACCTCTTCGGTTGCCAGTTCGGCGTTGACCCGTGCGAAATCCTGGGGATGAAGCTGAAACTCGGCATGATCCCTTACTACTACCTCACGCTAGTTGTCGGAGCCATTTCCATCTTCGCAATCATCCGCCTGCGCAACTCACGCCTCGGTCGTGCGTGGGCAGCCATCCGCGATGATGAAATTGCTGCCCAAGGCATGGGTATCAACCCTGTCACCACCAAACTCTGGGCGTTCTCGCTAGGCGCATCATTCTCTGGTGCAACCGGCGCCATCTTCGGTGCGTACCTCCAGACCATCTCTCCAGACCAGTTTGAGTACTCAACTTCCGTAATCGTGCTCTGCATGGTCATCTTGGGCGGGACCGGCAACATCTGGGGGGTCATGCTAGGGGGTCTGCTTATCCAGTCATTCGACCGCATCTTTGCGGAACGCCTCACTGGTTGGATCCACAAGGCCGGTGCACTGACCGGCGATCCGACCATCACCGCAGCGTTCAATTCGTTTGACCTGCTGAAATCCCGCCTGTTGGTATTCGGCTTGTGCCTTGTCCTGATCATGAACCTCCGACCTCAAGGCATCCTCCCCAATCGAAAGCGCCGTGAGACTGCCCTGACCGACCTCCCTGAGGATGACGTCACGCCCGACGAGGCAGTCATGATCGCTGGTGCGGGCGCATCGACGGAGAAACCACGATGACCGCATCGAATGCTGCAAGTGATGTCGTCCTTGATGTCACGGGCCTCACCAAACGGTTCGGAGGGCTCGTCGCCGTCGACAGTGTCGATTTCCAGGTCCGCCGCAGTCAGATTGTCAGCTTGATCGGACCGAATGGCGCCGGCAAGACCACGTTCTTCAACATGGTCGCCGGACAGTACGAACCTTCAGCCGGAAGGGTCATTTTCAATGGCAAGTCCCTTCACGGCCTGCGCCCACATCAGATCACGGCCCGGGGCATTGGCCGGACCTTCCAGAACATTCGCCTGTTCACCAACGAGACCCTGCTCGAGAACGTGCTCGTAGGGATGCACTCGCGTCTCAAGAGTGGCCCCGTTGCATCGCTTTTGCGCCTGCCATCACAGCGTCGCGAAGAAGATGAGGCTAGGGAGAAGGGCATGGCCTTGCTCCACCTTGTGAAACTCGACCGGTATGCCAACGAAGCAGCCGGCAACCTGCCGTATGGCATGCAACGTCGCCTCGAAATGGCACGCGCGCTTGCGTCGGAGCCTCCACTTCTCCTGCTTGACGAACCGACTGCTGGCATGAATCCGCAGGAGACCGTGAACATGATCTCGCTGATCCGTCGGGTGCGAGACGAGTTCGGCGTGGCAGTCCTTCTGATCGAACATGACATGCAAGTAGTTATGGGTCTCTCTGAGCGCGTGACCGTGCTCAACTACGGCCAGAAGATTGCCGAGGGAACACCCCTCGATGTCCAGCGGAACGATAATGTCATCGAGGCATACCTCGGAAGACGCCACAAGCGTCCCGAGGATGAAGAAGCCGATGGAGGCACCCACTGATGTTCGCCTCTGCGTCTCCCGCCCGGGTCATCGGCCCGGTCGTCCTGGAAGTTACGGACGTTCACACCTATTACGGAAATATCCATGCGCTACAGGGCGTCAGCATTACGGTTCGTGAGCGCGAGATCGTGACCCTGCTCGGCAGCAACGGGGCCGGTAAAAGCACCACCCTCAAGACCATCTCAGGTCTGCTTCGGCCGAGGCTGGGGACCGTGAAACTTCGGGGGGAGAGCATCAACAACGTCCCGGCGCACCAGATCGTTCGGAGGGGCATCTGCCAGTCACCCGAAGGCAGGCACGTCTTTCCGCGCCTGTCGGTCGATGAGAACCTGGCGATGGGTGCCTTCATCCACAATGACACCAAACAGGTCGCGATCGATCGGGAACGCGTGCTCGACCTCTTCCCCAGACTGCGCGAGCGCCTTCGTCAGAAAGCGGGCACGCTATCCGGTGGTGAACAGCAAATGCTGGCGATCGGGCGCGCGATGATGGGCCGGCCGACAGTCTTGCTCCTCGATGAACCGTCGATGGGACTTTCGCCGCTCCTCACCGACGTAATCTTTGACGCCATCAAGGAAATCAATCACTCAGGCGTCACCGTAGTGGTGGTCGAGCAGAATGCCCAACTTGCCCTATCCATCGCCGACCGCGGGTATGTGATGCAAACCGGGCGGATTGTGTTGACAGATACCGCCGATGCCCTCGCCAAGAACGAGATGGTCCGCAAGGCTTATCTCGGAGAGGAATGAGTTCGGGGCGAGGCAAACCGTCACCTCGCCCCGGCCTGCTACGTCCGCCGACGTTCAATCGCGATAGTGAACTCGTGGCCATCCAAGGTCACCGTCTTTCGATATGCCTCCTGGGATGAACCGGCCGTCCCGGCTTCCAGAGTGGTCGAAAGCGTTTCGGAAGCAATCTCGCTCGCAAACGTGGCAAAGACTGCTGCCCCATCTCCCGAAGCGTCGTAGCGCGTGACGATGCGGTCCTCCAGATTGAAGCCCGCATCCTTGCGCATGCCATTGACCGCATGGGTGATCTCTCGTGACAAGCCCTCCGCCACTAGTTCCGGCGTCAGGGTCGTGTCGAGCGCAATCAGCAGGCCACCGTCATCCACCACCGCGAACCCCGGCGCATCGACAGCTTCGACATCGAACTCGGCAGCCGGCACCTCCAACTCAAGGCCCTCAACAATCACTACCGCCGGTTCACCCTTGGCATGCCGGCGTTGGACCTCGGCCCCATCCGCTGCCTGCAGGGCACGTGCCACCGCATTCACTCGCGGCCCGAACCGCGGCCCAAGAACCTTGAAGTTCGGCTTGACCCGATAGGTGACCAGCACCTCATCATCCGACGCAAACCGCAACTCCTTGACGTTCAGTTCCTCGGTGATCTGCGTCGAGAGACGCATGAGCGCGGAACGCTCTGCCTCTGACCGCGCACGAACCACCAGGGCCGGGAGAGGTTGGCGAACCTTGACCTTCACCTTGCTGCGAGCCGCACGGGCCAGGCCCACCACCGTCCTGACCACCGACATGGATCGTCTTAGGTCATCATCGATTAGCGTCGGATCAGAGACCGGCCAGTCGGTGTGGTGGACACTTATCGGCACATCCGCACCGGTAGAGCGCTCGAGGTTCTGGTACATCTCCTCCGCTAGGAACGGCATTGACGGTCCCAGGAGCCGAGTGAGCGTCGTCAGAACCTCCCAGAGGGTGGCATAGGCTGCCCGCTTATCAGTGTCCGCCTCATTTTTCCAGTAGCGTGACCGCCCCCGACGCAGGTACCACGTGGAGAGGTCGTCAACAAACGCCTCAATCCGCCAAGTCGCCGTTCGGGAATCGAAGTCCTCATACCGCTTGGTCACATCGTCGATGAGGACGTGCAGTTCCGCGAGTATCCATCGGTCCAAGTCCGTTCGGTCTGCCACCGGCACGGTATGCCCATGGGGATCAAACCCATCGAGTCGTGCGTAGTTGCAGAAGAAGGCGTAGACGTTCCAGAGCACCAGCAGACGGCGCTTGATCTGATCAGCGATGCCGTATCCGAAGTTCAGGTTTGCCTCGGTATTGGCACCGGCATACAGCCAGCGCATGACGCTTGCTCCGATGCGCTCCGCAGCCTCGTTGAACTCGATGGAGTTCCCCCACGACTTGTGCATCTCCCGACCGGTCTCGTCGCGCAACGTTGCGTACCCGAGAACCGCCCGGAAAGGCTCGCGATTTTCCAGGACCGTGCTCATCACCAGGAGCGAATAGAACCAGTTCCGGAACTGTCCCGGGAAACTCTCGGTAATGAAGTGAGCCGGGAACCACTCCTTCCAGTAGTCCTTGTCATGCCGGTAGCCGAGGGTCGAGAAACTCACGATGCCCGCGTCAAGCCACGGGTTCCCAACGTCCTTGATCCGTGTCGCCTGCCCGCCGCACTTCGCGCAAGCGATGTGGACCCCATCCACCCACGGCCGATGCGGCGCGTGCCCGTCGAATGCCTCCCACCCTTCCGTCGCGCGGGACTGCAATTCGTCATCGCCACCGACAACATCCCACCACCCGCAAACGGGGTCGTCACACGTCCAGATAGGCAGTGCCAGACCCCAGTAGCGCTTCTTGGAAATCATCCAGTCGCCCATGTTGCGCAACCAGTCAAGTTCCCGTTCCAGACCCCACGATGGATGCCATTCGATCTTCCGGACTACCTCGGCTATCTGTTCACGGAGGGGTGGCATCTCACGCCCGGCCACCCGCGCGCGCGCCTCATCGGCCTTCGGTCCGTCCATCGAGATGAACCATTCATCGACGACGCGGAACACAAGTTCGGTATGGCAACGCCAGCACTTGGGATACCGGTGCGTGTACGGCAGCACGCGATACAGAAATCCACCCTCGCGCATCGTGGCTGCAACCGTTGGCGCAACATCCGGCGCATACTCACCGGTCAGGTCGCCGAATCCTGCGTAGTAGCGCGCAAACTCATCAATCGGGGCAACAATCGGCAAAGCGTATTGCTTGCCGAGCGCAAAGTCGATGTCGCCGCATCCAGGTGCAATATGGACGATGCCGGTGCCTTCGGTCTCGGTGACATCGGATCCGCCGATCACGATGTGGGCCTCAGGCACTCCCTGTTCGATCACGATCGGCAGGTGGTCAAACGGCCCCCGGTAATGCAAGCCCATCAGGTCCTTGCCAGTCAGTTCGCCAATGACCTCATGTGCCCCGGTCAGCGCCGAGGCGACCGTGCCTTTTGACAGGATGAGCACATCATCACCCTGACGGACGCGCACGTAGGTCAGGTCGGGGTGCACCTCGGCCGCCACATTCGCCGGGAGGGTCCACGGCGTCGTCGTCCAGATCAGGAGGGACTCGCCCGGACGCTCAATCAACGGCAACTTCACGTACATCGACGTATGCGTGATGTCCTCGTAGCCTTCAGTGGCAATCTCATGATGCGAGATCCCAGTCGAACACCGCGGGCACCAAGGCATGGAATCGATGCCCCGGTAGATCAGGCCCCGATCATGGCATTGCTTGAGGAAGAGCCAGATCGAATAGTTGTTCTCATCCGCCATCGTGAAGTAGGAGTTGTTCCAGTCCATCCAATACCCAAGGCGAATGGACTGGTTTGTCTGCATTGCCGAAAAGCGCCGCACGCGCTCCTTGCACGCTTCGACAAATCGATCAATCCCGAACGCTTCGATATCCCGCTTCGAGGTGAACCCCTTTTCCTTCTCGACTTCGACTTCAACCCACAACCCTTGGCAGTCGAAGCCTTGCTGGAATCGCAACTCGTGGCCTTGCATCGCCTTGAAGCGATTGAACAGGTCTTTGTATGTCCGGCCCCACGCATGATGGACACCCATCGGGCCATTCGCCGTGATCGGCCCGTCAATGAAACTCCATTTCGGCTTGCCCCGGTTTTTCTCGACCAAAAGGTCAAAGGCGTGGTGTTCCTCCCAGAAGGCGAGGATGCCTCGTTCAAGCGCGGGAAAGTCAACGTCGGCACTGACGGGTGAAAACATGGTTTCGTCCTGATGTCCTTGTCTGATGTCGTTTGTCTTGGAGTTCAAGAAAGTCGCGGCACACGTGGTTTTGGCGAGGTGGTGGGCAACAAAAAGACGCGCCCGCCCCCTCTAGGGGACGAGGCGCGTCATGTCGACGGCACACCCGCGGTACCACCCCGATTGCTCACCAACCCAGGGCACCCCACCTGGTGCCCGCAAGGGTGATGACCCTCTCGTGCAGGCTTCAGTTGCCTGCGCCCCGGTAACGGAGGGCGTTCCGGCCCGGCCTACTGGCAAATCGCGACATAGACCGGTCTGCCTCGTGGGAAGCCGGGACTACGCAATCACTTTCGGCGGGCAGCTCGGGAAGGATGTTCGGAAGCGGTTCGCAACCCGATCACACTACCCTCGGGCTCCCTGAATGCGTGCGCCGTTCCTACTCGGTTCCGTCGTGGCTCTTCGAGTGGCAGTGTAGGGGGCGACTTGCGAGAATGTCAACAAATGAGTGACGCGCAACGCGATCCCGCAAGGCAACGGTTTGACATGGATCATCGCACCATCTCTCGGATGATTGACACCTTCCTGCCTCGCGTGCAAAAGCCAGCTCGTTACACCGGGGGCGAGTTCAATTCCAACCCGAAGGACTGGGACGCGCCCGGCCCGGGAGGCCGGGCCCGCGTCCGCCTGGGAACCGCCTTCCCGGATATTTACGACATCGGCATGTCAAACCTCGGGATGCAAGTCCTCTACGAGGTGGTGAATCGCGACGACAGGTACATTGCCGAACGCGTCTTTGCTCCCTGGTTCGACATGGAGGCCGAACTCCGCCGGTCCAGTGTGCCGTTGTTCGGACTCGAAACACGTCACGCACTCGGGCAGTTCGACGTACTCGGCTTCAGCCTCGCCTACGAACTGGACTACACCAACGTCCTCAACATGCTCAACCTGGCACATATTCCTGTGCGGGCGCAGGACCGTGGTCCCGAACACCCTATCATCATTGCCGGTGGCAGCAACGCCACCAATCCGGAGCCAATGTCCGATTTCATCGACGCCTTCCTGATTGGCGAAGGTGAAGAGTCGCTCCCGGCCTTCCTGGCGCTTTATGACGAACTCCGTGGTGACAAGCCCCGACCGGACCGGTCCCGGCTGTTGCGCGAGGCGGCCCACCGAATTCCCGGTTGCTATGTCCCGACGTTGTACGAGGCACGATACGACGACCGGGGCATGTTCACCGCACTTGAACCGCTTCCAGGTGCCCCGGAACTCCCCGTGAAGAAATCATTCGTCGATCTGGTCGACTACCCGCTCCCCACACGTCCAGTCGTGCCGTACATGGAGACGGTCCATGATCGTGCAGCGATTGAGATCATGCGGGGATGCGGTCGCGGGTGCAGGTTCTGCCAGGCCGATCTGATCTACCGCCCCCGGCGGGTCCGGCCTCGCGCTCAGATCATCGCGATGGCTGATCAACTCCTGAAGTCGACCGGTTACAACGAACTGTCGCTCCTGTCGCTCTCAAGCGCGGATATCAAGCACATCGATCTCGTCGTCCAGGACGCCATTGACCTCTTTGACGACAACACACTGACCATTGCCATGCCGAGCACGCGGGTGGATGCATTCAACGTCCAACTCGCGGAATTGATCGAACGCGGAAAGCGATCAGGGATCACCTTCGCGCCGGAAGCGGGTACTGAGCGGATGCGGGAAGTCATCCACAAGGGTGTCTCGGAAGCCGAGACCCTGGCCGCTGCCGAAATGGCCTTCAGTCGCGGATGGCAGACGATCAAGCTCTACTTCATGATCGGTCTTCCAACCGAGACGGACGATGATGTGGAGGGGATTGGCCGCCTCGCCCAGAAGGTCCTTGATGTCGGGCGACGCCATCATGGTCGCCGGGCCCGGGTCACCGTGGGTGTCTCGACGATGGTTCCGAAGGCGCACACACCATTCCAGTGGGCGGCGCAGGCAACCCGACCCCAAATTGAGCAGCGGATCTCAGTCCTTCGCAACGTGACGCGCGACCGTGGCATGCGTGTGTCATGGCACGACCCTGAAAGCACGATTGTCGAAGGCGTGATGTCCCGCGGCGACCGTCGGGTCGGGACCGCGATTTACGGCGCTTGGAAACGTGGTGCGCGTTTCGATGCCTGGAACCAGCATCTCCGGTTCGAGGCTTGGCAGGCAGGAATGGGTGACGCCGGTCTGGACATAGAAACCTACGGAACTGACGAGCGTGACATTCACGCCCGCCTGCCGTGGGACCACGTCGATGTCGGCGTTGCCAGATGGCACCTGGTCGCGCAGTGGAACCGTGCCCGAGGCATCGAGGCGGAACCGAGACAGCGCCAATCCTTCGTCCTGTTACATGGCGAAGACGAAACTACCGCGCCAACCATGGCAACAGGCCGGGAATCCGCACTCGCCACGCACACATAAGACAGCTTATTATCCGCGACCAACGTATCGGCTACAGTGAGAGTGGCGATGTCAAAGCGTTACGAAGACGAGATTCGCGACTTGTTGAACCGCATGGAACGCTTTCCCGGCGAGGATGCGAAACGTCGCGGCGCCCCACCCCCGCCTACCCCCATTCGCCGGCGTTCGTCGAACCCGTTCCGTGGACTCGGCACCAAGCTGGCGGTCGATCCGCAGCGGATGATGGGTGGCGCACTGCTCATGACCCTCGGGGCATGGGTGCTCGGCGGACCATGGTCAAGAGGCTTCCCACTTCTGGCGGGAATTGCAGGAACCGTGCAGCTTGTAGGCATCGTGATGTTCGTGATCGCCGTGGTCCTCTTCATGAGGCGAGGCAGCGTGAACGGATCTCCGTACGACGGAGGCAACGGTCCCCGATGGCGAGGCCAGGTCATCGAGTTGCCATCGCGAAGACGTCCATTTGGAGGCATGACAAACACCGTGCGCTCCCTATGGAATCGCCTGACCCGAAGGCGCGGCTCCCCACCCTCACGGGGACGGTGGTAGGCACCCCTCCAGCCTCGTCCCGAGGCCATCAGGTTCGGTTTGCTACACTTCCGTGCGATCTAACGGCCCTCTAGCTCAATGGCAGAGCAGTTGACTCTTAATCAATTGGTTCACGGTTCAAGTCCGTGGGGGGCCACCACCTTCCTGACATACTCCCCTTTCCCGAAACTCTGCAATCGTCATGCCTGACGAGAATCTGCAGAGAGGCGTCACTCCAACGCCCGCACATTCTCCGGGCGAACAAGCCAGCTGGATCGCGTTGCTTCGCAGCGTCAACGTCAGGGGAACCCGAAACCTTCCGATGGCGCCATTGGCACAGGTGCTCGCCTCGAGTGGCCTCACATCGGTCAAAACATACATCCAGACCGGAAACATCGTGTTCCGCCACGCGGAGCCCGACGCGTCCGGACTGTCTGCACTTGTCACGAGGGCTATCAGCGACCACTTTGGGTTTGAACCCGCGATTTTTGTGTTTCGCCACTCGGTCCTTCGTCGGGCCATCCTTGGGATGCCGTTTGCAGATCTCGACCACCAGAACTCCGGGGCCACATTGCACATCTTCATTCTCGACGGGGCGCCCCAAAGCTCCGACCTCAGCCGTCTGAAACGATTACTGGCACCGGACGAACGATTCCATCTCAGTGAGGACATTGCCTACCTTCACGCCCCGAGTGGCTTCGGTCGGTCCCGCATCGCCGGTGCCTTGGAACGAGTGCTTGGCGTCAATGCCACCCCCCGCAATTGGCGAACCATCACGGCTTTGGATGCACTAGCCAACGTTGACGAGTGAGGGTCCGGCGCACCCATCACCGACGACGAGATTCGCCAGTGCCCATCCGCCATGCTCATTTGCATCGACTGGTTTTCCGAGACGATGAGGCAGGCACTGACGTTCTAGAATCGACGTGAAGTCGTTCAGCCGACCCATGGCACCGGGTAGCCAGGAGGCCGCGGTGAAATGCCTCGTATGCGCCTTGCCGCTAACTGATGCCGTCACGCCGTGCCCGCGATGCACCCAGCGTCGCATTGAAGCCGAGTTTGAAGCCACACTCCCGACACGACCGGAGCCACCACGCTCATTGCCCGCGCGGTTTGTCGCGCCGTTCATCCTGATTAGTCTCGGCATCCTCACCGGCGTCAGCCTGTGGGGCGGCGCGCAATCGAGTGGCTCAACCCGAGCCACCTGGACCGCTACCCCATCGAGCCCGCAGGAACTGACGGTCCTGCTCTTGCGTCAGTACGCCCGGGAGGTATTTGGCACCGCCACGTCCCGAACGGGTGTGGCCACGTGGTGGACCAGTGTCCTCGACTGGACCGTCGATCCCCCGTATGCGATTGCCCGCACATCCCTCTCGGAAACCGCACGCGAAACGAAAGTGGCCGTCGAAATCTGTGCCGCCCTGGTGCACTTCGTCGCCGATTCCCGGCGAGAGGGATTACGTCTCTCCGGTGTCCGTGTGGTTGGCGTGGAAAACATCGTGCTGATTGACACAATCGTTCGAAACACGGACTTCGACCCGTGCAAGGAACTGTCTGCACGGCCAGTTCGGACCCGATAAGCGTCCACCAGAAAAAGGGGAACGGTGGCAACATTCACGACGATGTGAACCTTGCCACCGTTCCGAACCGACGACCCAGCCAGTGCCCGGCTACTCGACCAAACCCGTTCGGTCAATCGACTCAACGAAGAAGCGTTGGGTGAACAGGTAGATTGACAGAGGCGGCAGGATCACGAGGAACACCGCAGCCATAACCAACGCCTCATTGAACAGGTCACTGGCCTGGCCGCCAGTCGCTGTGTCAAGGGATGGCGACAGCACCGATAACCTCATCGGCAGAGTGAAGTACTCCATGCGGTTCAGGTAGATGAATGGCTCAAAGAAGTCATTCCAGTGCCACACCACACTGAAGAGGAAGACCACCACGACGGCAGGCATCGCCAAAGGCACCATGATGCGCCACCACGTCGCGAAGGCACTGGCGCCGTCGATACGAGCTGCCTCTTCAAGTTCCCACGGGAGCGTCTTGAAGAACTGCCGGAAGACGACAACAAATAGTGCACCTTTCAACCCGTGTCCGAAGAAACTCGGCACCACAAATGGCTGGTAGGTGTTGATCCACCCAAGGTTCTTGTAAAGGATGAACAACGGGACAATGATCGTCTGAGGGGGAACGAGGAAGGTGAAGAGCACCAAGGCGAAAAGCGCGTCGCGCCCGGGGAAGCGCACCCGCGCAAACCCGTATCCGACGAAGGCGCAACTCACCGTCTGCCCAAATGCCGACCCTAGCGAGATGTAGAGACTGTTGCTCAGGCTCTTCACGTACGCCATCGAGAAGAAGGCCAGCGGATAGTTGATCCAGAAGAACCCACTCGGAATCCAGACGATTGTCGGGTCCGTCAGATCCTGAGAGGTCTTCAGCGACGTCGCCATGATGTAGAAGATCGGGACGAGGAAGACGAAGGCAATGTCGACCAGCACAATGTAAGTGAAGGCCCGCTGAAGCAACGTGATCGAACGACGACGCACGACCTGACCGTCACGCCACCATTTCGGGCGCTCAACAAGGAACGATGTCGAGGATGCCGCGATGCTAGCCATTGCGATCTCCCGCATAGAAGACGTACTGGTTGGTGATCCGTACGACCACAAATAGGATGACGAACACGACCGCGAAGTACACCCATCCAAGTGACGCAGCGTAGCCGAGGCGGAACCCGCCGGCGAACGCGGTCTGCTGAATGTACTCGAGGACCTCGTTGAAGGTATCGGTGAAACTGTCCACAATGGTGTAGACCAGATTCACCAGAATGACCGGTGAAAGCAGCGGTAGCGTCACCTTCCAGAAACGGTCCCAGTCTGTCGCGCCATCCACTCGGGCGGCCTCGTACAAGACAGGCGACACGCTATTCAGGCCCGCGAGAAAGATAAGCATCTGCACGCCGGTCTTCCAGAGCACGAAGAGCAACCGGTTCAGTAGGTCCGACACGCCAGCAGCGGCATCCGGGCCGATGTACTGGTACACGAGCTCCTGAACGTCCACCCCCTGGCTGAGCGTGGCGCCGCCGACGCCCTGCGCAAAAAGCTGCTTGATCACCTGGGCCGACCCGATCACGAGTGGCAGGAAGAAGACTGCCCGAAAACCGATCACTCCCTTGATCTTCTGGTTGGCAAGAATTTCCGAGACGAGCGAGAAGATCATGATAACCGGGACATCAA
>BJHB01000008.1:0-25083 GCA_014191415.1 Chloroflexota bacterium | reverse complement strand
CCATGAACCCCGAGGTGCCCCACTCGTTGTTGTCGCACCCCATGTTGAGCGTGCCACCGTACTTGCCCACCGTCAGCCACTTGTGTGGCACGACGTACGGGTTATCCGGCAGGCGCTTGTCCACCGACGGCAATGCCCCGGACGCCACCTGCGCAGCCAACGAAGGCGCCTCGCCGTACGTCTTCTGCGCGCCTGCAATGGAAACGCCGGTCCCGGCGACCGCAGCCAATGCGGTCCCGACTGCGCCCATGGCGCTCATCTTGAGTGCGCCACTCCGCGTGATGCGGGTCTCATCCAGCATAGGTTCCCCCTGTAAAACTGCCCGAAGGCCACAACTGCAATCTACTTCAAGTAGACGCATTCCCCACGGACGCTTGCCACAACTGTAATCCCGTCAACACGAAAACAGCAACATGGACGTGCTAAGGAGCATAAATTGTCACGATGACGAAGCCAACGGACGAGCCATGTGCCTGATGAGCTTTAAAGTAAGTAAGCAATCATCACGCGCACCATGTATTGCTTCCGGCTCTGCCCCGCGTGGCAACTTGTGCCAGGTGTACTCGGAACCCGGCCGGCGGCGGGAACCAACGTATTGTGCATACCGTCGCATCGCGCATTCCCACAGGCTCTCCACGGGAGGCAAACCCCATGCAACCGCGGACTGGGCAAGCAGTCGTTGATCAAATGGAGAGTTGTAGGCGATGACCCGACGTCCGGCAAGGTGACTCACGATGGCATCGTGAACCTGAGCGTACGTCGGTGCGGATCCAAGGCTCTCGATAGTGAAGCCGTGGACCTCGGATGCACGCGGATGGATTTCACAGGTCGGTCGAACTGTTGTGTCCACGAGGACCCGTCCGGACGGATCCAAGACCGCGACTTGCAGGACCTGGTCCGAATTTGCGAGACCCGTAGTCTCGGTATCGACAACCACCCAATCACGGCGGATCAGGAGTTGTCTGGCCCACGACGCGGCCGCATACCTGTCGCCTGGGTTTGGATGCGCATCCAACGGGATAAGTTCGTCCGGCCATTCGCCCACTTGTCCCATCGCAACCCCTTCCAAACTCCGTGCCCGGTACTCCGTATGTGCCCGATCCGAACCGTACCCACGAGACTCCAAGTGGCATGGGGTCCGGTCTCACGGCGTGTTCATTGGGCAAGGCTGCCAGGGAACGTGCGACCTGCAAGACCACGACGCCTCCAACCATTGGCACCCGGATGCCACGGCAGGATATACCGACACCCTGAGGATCAGGGCAGGGCGCAGCTCAAGCCATGAACACCATGCGCACCACCGTGTCCCGTTGAGGAGTTTCGATTGTCCGATACCGCCACGCTTACGCCGGTTCACGTCTGGGGCCGCGCCACGTTCACCGGCCACGTCGATGTCCCGCAAGGATCTGATCCACTCCGCGACATCGTTGGGCAGGTCCGATGGACCTCCCCATCAGGCGCGACATCATCCACGCCCATGTTCTGGGACGGTGGGTCCTCATGGAAGAGCCGCGCGGTCCTGACGGAACCTGGTCGCTGGTCATTCGAAGCGTCGGCCACCCACAGCGGTAATCCGGTCTCGATTACCCCGGCAGTGGGTGACGTGGAATGTGCGCCATACGAGGGGTCGAATCCCCTCTACAAGCATGGACATCCGCGACATCGACCGGGAACGAGTCACTTGGAGTATGCCGACGGGACCCCATTCCTATGGATTGGGGATACCGCTTGGAACGGTCCGATGGTGGCAACCGATGAAGACTGGGACCATTACGTCGCCACCAGACAGTCGCAAGGCGTGACGGTTTCACAATTCGTGACATCATCGTGGAGGGCGCTTCCGGACGCCGGACCTCACGGACCGGCACTGGTCCTCGACGGCAGCTCCCTCATGGGCATCAACCCTGGGTTCTTCGAGATCCTCGACGCACGGCTCGATGCGTTGGTCGACCACGGCATCGCCGGCGTCCCGGTTCTCCTCTGGGCGATCGAGACCACGGAGGTCGACCCCGGTGACGTGGTGATGATCGAGGACAGCACCGTCGATCCGGATACGGTTCCGGCGCAGCCAGTGATCGAACACAATCCCGGCCAGTTCCTTTCAGAGGACGATGCCGTGGTGCTTGCCCGCTACCTCGTGGCGCGATGGCACGCACACCCGGTGGTGTTCATATTGAACGGTGACGGGGACTACGCGGGCGAAAAGGCCGAACGGTGGCACCGGATCGGACGCGAAGTATTCGGAACCGACGGAAACGCCGGACGTCCGCCGGTGGCCGTCCATCCCAGTGGCATCCAGTGGGTCGGCCCCGAGTTCGCGGACGAACCATGGGTGGACATCATCGGGTACCAGAGTGGACATGGCGGAGGGATCCTGTCCTGGAGGTGGTTGCAGGATGGCCCCCTGACCAAGGAGGCCCACACGAACAGTCACCAGGCGATCATCAACCTCGAAGCGTGCTACGAGGACCATAACCGGATGTACGTGATGATCGGTGTGCCCGCCGGATGGGTGGGACGGTTCACGGCACGTGATACCCGTCGAGCCCTCTACGCGAGCTTCCTGGTCTCCGCACCGGCGGGCGCAACGTATGGTGCGCATGGGGTCTGGGCATGGGATGAGGGTGGCAAGCGACCGAAGGGCCACTACACGACCGGTGTCACGAAGTCATGGCGCGAGGCTCTCCATTTCCCCGGTGCCGAAGGGCTTCATCACCTGCGCACCCACGTGCAGTCGATGCCGTGGTGGGACCTGCGCCCCGCCCAATCGCTGGTTCTCACCCAGCCGGGTGACAACGGACGCTTCACGAGTTGGGTCACCGCGGCCCGGGACGTTTCGGGTTCGGTGACCGCGGTCTATTTCGGCAGTTCCGAAGGGACCACTCTCGACCTCGAAGGCATCCGTGGCACCCACACGGGCGCCCTCATGGGTGAATGGCGAAACCCGCGCGATGGATCAGTCAGCGACCCATTCGAGATTTCGGAAGAAATCACACCGCCGGAAGGGGAAGCCCTTGATGACTGGTTGCTGGTCATCAGGCAATCCTGACGCAATGGCAAATGCCGGTCAGTGGCTGGCCGGCCCGGACCTTGATGATCGGGGACTGCAATGGCAACGTTCCGGGAATACTCGCAACTTGACGGACTAGGACTAGCCGACCTGATCCGGAAGGGCGAGGTGACGGCGACCGACGTCCTAGACAGTGCCCTCGAACGGATTGACCGGTTGAACCCGCGGGTCAATGCGGTGGTCCATCGGCTGGACGACTTTGGGCGCGGCATGGTTGCGAGCGGCCTAGGGGAAGGGGCATTCCACGGCGTGCCCCTTCTTGTAAAGGATTTTGACGGGGAAGTCGCGGGCACTCCGTACCAGGCAGGCAGTGCGTCATTGCTTGGGAATGTGTCCCGCGAGGATAGCGAGATTGCCCGTCGCTGGCGTGCATCCGGCGCCGTGATCTGTGGAAAGACGAACTGTCCTGAGTTCGGCCTTACTGGGGTTACCGAACCCGTTGCGTACGGGACGGCACGGAACCCATGGGCGCCAGACCGCACTGCCGGTGGTTCAAGCGGTGGATCCGGGATTGCCGTGGCGATGAGAATGGTGCCCATCGCCACGGGAGGCGATGGGGGCGGCTCACTCCGGATCCCGGCGAGTTGCAACGGGGTCTTCGGCTTGAAGCCAACCCGTGGGCGCACGCCCGACGGACCGCAACTCACGCTCCCCTGGCAGGGATTTGCCACCCGCCATGCGCTCACCGTGAGTGTGCGGGACAGTGCGGCGTTCCTGGATGCCACCCGTGGCCCCGAGATTGGCAGTCCATTTGTCGCACCGAACCCAGCCGGGATGTACCTGCAAGACGTTACAACCGAACCCGGACGGTTGCGGGTTGCATTGACCACGGTACCGCTCACCGGTGGAACGGTGCACCCGGACTGCGTGGACGCAGCTCACGATGCCGCCACCTTGATGCGCTCGCTAGGCCATGAGGTCGAAATCGCAGCGCCCCGGATCGACGCGATTGCGTTCAACCGGGCGTTCCTGACGGTTGTGGCAACAGAGGTCGCCGCACTGGTGCGCCAGTTTTCCGCCTTGACGGGCCGGGCCTTCACCTGGAGAGACGTCGAAACCGAGACGTGGGCGCTTTACCTCGCAGGAAGCCAGATCCGCGCGCATGAACTGGTTCAGGCCCAACAGACCCTGTGGAAGGTCTGCCGCGAACTCGGTGGGTTCTTCACCAAGCATGACGTCCTCTTGACACCAACTTTGACCACGCCGCCCCCGGCACACGGGGCGATTGGCCCGCAGGGGTTCGAGCAAATCCTCTTGCGTGCCCTCGTGCGTACCAATGCCGGACCGGTCATGCGACTGGTCAAGGCACTTGAGCGGAATGCCGAAACGGTCTTCCATTTCATCTCATCATTGACACCGTTCAATGTGTCTGGCCAGCCGGCAATGAGTGTGCCCCTGTACTGGAACCATGCCGGACTTCCCGTCGGCGTGCAGATTGCCGGACGGTTTGGCGACGAGTCGACACTGTTCAGGTTGGCCGGGCAGCTTGAACGCGCGCGCCCGTGGGCCAACCGCATTCCACCGGGTTGCGAAGCCGTCTGAGCCACCTGGACGCGGGTATACTCGCGACCTGGCGGCCCCCAACCGGGGAACGCCCAACCTACCCGCAGGAGAGTGGTTCATGAGCGTTGCCGGTGAGTGGTGCTTCTTCAAGGGGCAATTCATGCCGTTTGTCGACGCCAAAGTCAGTGTGATGACCCATGCCCTCAACTACGGGACCGGGTGCTTCGAGGGTATCCGTGCCTACTGGAACAGCGGGCACGAAGAGTTGTATGTGCTCAAGGCCGAGGCGCACTTCGAGCGCATGCACCGGTCATGCCGGGTGCTCCGGATCGACTTGCCGTTCTCGGTGGAGGAACTCACCCGGACCACGATCGAGCTTGTCCGGCGTAACGGCTACCGGGAGGATGTGTACATCCGTCCCCTTGCTTTCAAGAGCCGGGAAATGATCGGCGTGCGATTGCACGACATCGAGGATGGCTTCTGCATCTTCACGGCCCCGATGGGGAACTACATCCCGATTGATGATGGCATCAAGTGCGGCGTTTCATCGTGGCGACGCATGGATGACAACATGATCCCGCCGTCCGCCAAGGTCACTGGCCTCTACGTCAACTCGGCGCTCGCCAAGACCGAAGCCATTGAGAACGGGTACGACGAAGCCATCATGCTCACCCAGGCCGGGAACGTCTCCGAGGGCAGTGCCGAGAACATCTTCCTGATCCAGGGTGACACCTTGGTGACCCCGGCGAAGGGTGAGAACATCCTCGTCGGGATCACCCGGAACGCAGTGATGGAACTCGCTCAGCAGGAATTGGGCTTGCCAACGGTCGAGCGGAATGTCGGTCGATCCGAGCTCTACAACTCCGATGAGGTCTTCCTGTGTGGAACTGGGGCGCAGATTTCCCCCGTGATCGAAATCGACCACCGCAAAGTTGGGACCGGCGCGGTTGGCCCGATCACCCGGCAACTGCAAGATGTGTACTTCCGGGCAGTCCGCGGTGAGGATCCCAAGCGTCCCCACTGGGTTCACGGCGTCTACGGCGATGCTTCGGCAGCCGCACACACGTCCACGGAGACCCCTCACTGACCGCCGAGCCAACGTCTGAGAACCCCCTCGGCCGCCCGACCGGTCGGTTCAAGGTCCCCATGCGTGGCGGGTCTGGCCCGATCTGGCGTGACACCTGGTCAGTCCTGCTTCTGCTCAGCGCGATCACGCTCAACGCCGGCCTGTACGCGGCGTTGTGGCAGCGGTTTGATTCGTTTCCCGAACTGATCGCCATGCACTTCAATGTGTACGGTGAAGTGGACAGCATCGCAGCAAAATCGGAAATCTACCGGTTGCCCATCTTTGGCCTGATCATCTGGGCAGGCAACGCCGCAATTGCAACCGCCATTGTTCGGCGTGACCGAGTACTGGCGCGCACCGCCCTCGGGATAGCGCTCGCCGTGCTAGTGCTGTTCTCTCTCGCCGCTTGGAGAATTGTCGCCTGAACGTCGGGCGCACGCGTCCCGCCTAGGGTAGAGAACCGGCAAGGCAGGAAGCTAGCGTGACGCCGGTGTTGGCGACCGGGGCACGGCGGTCGGTGGGACGTTCACCGTTGGCGCCACTGGTACCGGCGCGGTCACGGTCGGAACGGCAACCACCGGGGTCGCCACCGAATTCGGCACGGTGGTTGGCGCAACCGTCGGCACGCGCGTCGAAACCGCCGGGACACTCGTGGGACCAGGTGGAAGAGTCGCCACGGCCGTTGGTGGTACCACCGCCCCACCAACGGGGTTCTGCGTGCCTGCATTGGACGTAACGACCGTCACCACTACGGTGCCAGCCGGCATGACAGGTCCACGGACCACCGTTCCTGCAGGACCGGCAGTGATACCCGAGGGCGTCTCGACGCCCCGCGTTCCAACCGCACCGGGCGATGCAGTTGCCTGCGGGACCGTGCCGGTAACCGCGCCACCGGACGCGACAGGGGTCACCGTCGATGGTCCCCGGAGCAGGTTCACAGGTGTCACAGACGCCGGCACGCGGGTCGGCACGACACTCGGCGTGATGAAGAATGAGCCGGAGCGACTTCCGGGAAGGTCCATTGGCGTCGCCGTTGCGCCTCCCGGCGTCGATGACCCGGGATTGACCGCAATGGGCGCATTGAGGACATCTGGCGTTGACACAACGGGAGGCGCCCGCATGACGGGGAGCGTGGGCAGCTTGCCGGGAGTACCGAAGACCTCCTGAACGACCTGCCTGATTGCCGCGGGCTCAGGAAGAAGAACGGCGGCCCCACCTGGCGTCATCCACGGGTTCACCATCGATTCGTCGACCGCGCGGCTCACGAGTTTGGACGTCTCGACATCCTTCGCCACGCGCGCGAGTGAAAGGATTTCCGTAGTCCGCAGGTCGGTCTTGACACTGTCCATGATGGATGAAAGCATGGCTGGCGCCCTGGTGATCATGTTCAACTGCAGGGCCTGCTGTCGGACAGCCAGAAGGAATTGCCTCTGGCGACGATTGCGTCCAAAGTCGCTGTCCGCGTGCCGGGATCGCACAAACCACAGGGCCGTCTCACCATCCAGCACCTGCAAACCGGTCTGGAAGATGATTCGCCTGGTCCCATAGTTGCCGGATGGGAACTCGTCATCGCGGAATGGGCGCTCCACATCGACGACAACTCCGCCAAGTTGGTCGACGACCTTCCGGAAGCCAGTGAAGCCGACCAACGCGTAGTGGTGGATTGGCACCCCGAGGAGACCCTCAATGGTCTTCCTGAGTAGCGCAGGCCCACCACCCTTCTTCTGGAACTCGCCGATCTCGAATGCCGTGTTGACCCGCTCAAATCCATAGCCCGGGATATTGACCCAGAGGTCGCGAGGGAGAGAGAGGATCCCCGCTGATTTCGTGACCGGGTCAATCGAGACGATCAGCAGCGTGTCTGTCCGTGTGACGTCGGGTTCATTGTCTCGACGATCCGTACCTAGCAGGATGATGTTGACCCGTTCCTTGCTCGACCACTCCGGAACA
Source organism: Chloroflexota bacterium (assembly GCA_014191415.1). GTDB lineage: Bacteria > Chloroflexota > UBA11872 > UBA12225 > UBA12225 > UBA12225. Next base: position 17,494 of record BJHB01000008.1, on the reverse strand, counting down.
TCGAGTTGGGAGGCCTCGAACCGAGGTGCATCCGGTGCCGGAGTGCCGTCCGGCATCGGGGTTCCCACACCGACCGGTTCTGGCGGACGATCCGACGGTGACGTGACCCACGCGGTCATCATCAGGACATCGAAGACGAGGTTGGTGACATCACCCGACGACCGGTAGAGGCCGGCACCGATCCCAAGTGGCACGAGGACGAACAGCAACGAGGACACGGCAAAGGTGATCCGCCGTCGCCAAGACCAACGTGCCCGGTCAGGCGGTTCGCCGAAGCCAGGGGGAGGTTCCATGACGACCTCGCCGAAGCCAGGAGGACGAACGACCTCCTTCGGGCGGGGTGGAGGCTTGATGAACGGTGGAAGTTGAAACACGATACCTGTCAGGAGGCGGATCAGAGTTTGACGATTGCGGCACGCGTCCCATCATTTGGAACGGCAGGCGCGCCAACATGACGCAGCGCGTTCCTCGTGTCGATGATCAACCGGGCGGTCCGCACCACGACATCCCAGTCGTAGGACGTGTGATCAGTGGCTAGCACGACACAGTCGCTTGAAGCCAATCCCTCGAGGAGATCCGAACGGTGAAGCGTAATCGGCGCACCGTGGATGTCAATCGTGCCCGGTGCCTGTACCGGAACATCAAGAACCGGCACATACGGATCGTGGTAGGCCACAACCGCGCCACGGCCAGCAAGTAAACCAAGAATGTCAAGACTTGGGGATTCACGGACATCAGCCACATCGCGCTTGTAGGTCACGCCAAGGACGAGGATGCGAGATCCGCGTACGGTCAAACCGCGTGCCTCAAGTGCCGTCGCGACCTTCGACACGACGTGCGCGGGCATTGCGCGGTTGATTTCGCCAGCGAGTTCAATGAACCGTGACGGCATGTTCAGGGTCTTGAGTTTCCAAACCAGATAGTACGGATCGACCGGGATGCAATGCCCACCGAGTCCGGGACCGGGGTAGTGCGGGAGAAAACCGTAGGGCTTCGTGGCGGCCGCGTCGATCACCTCCCAGACGTCGATTCCGAGGCGGTCGCACATGAGGGCCACTTCGTTGACGAATGCGATGTTGACCATGCGGAAACTGTTTTCAACCAGCTTTGCCATCTCCGCGGTACGCAGGGAGGAGACCGGGACCAGACGATCCACGATTGATGTGTATAGAGCTTGCACGTGCATCAGACATGCCGGGGTCGCGCCGGCGACGAGTTTCGGCACACTGTGGACGGTAAGCCCGGGGCTGCTCGTCGCACCAGGGTCAATGCGTTCCGGTGCGAACCCAATGAACACATCCACGCCAACGCGAAGACCTCGCGCCTCGACACGCGGCTGGATGATTTCCTCGGTCGTACCGGGATAGGTAGTGCTTTCAAGCACCACAAGCATCTCCGGGTGCAGGTACGGTGCCAACGCATCGACCGCCGATTCGATGTATGTCAGGTCAGGGACGTGTCCGGGAAGCAGTGGGGTGGGGACGCAGATGGTCACGCTGTCGGCCGCGGCCAGAGCGGAGTACTCCGTCGTTGCCTCGAACTTTCCACTGGTGCGAAGTGCCGCGAGCACATCGTCCTGAACGTCAGCGATCGGAGAGCGCCCGGCGTTGATCGTATCGACCTTCGAGGCATCGAGGTCAACCCCGATGACGCGGAACCCCGCGCCTGCAAGCGCCACACCCAACGGGAGGCCTGCGAACCCGAGTCCGATGATCCCGACCGTCGCGGTCCGGTCATGCAACCGCGATGCAAGGGTGGTTCGTTCGGAAGTGGATGCGTCCGCGCGGGCATGCGTAGACGGACGTGCGGCGGGGTGCATGGCAGATTCCGGATTGACCGACAATGTCTGAGCCTTCTGCGGTGAACCGCGATAGTGGCTTGCCACCGATGCCACGGATCCCGCGACTGATTCTCGGCGTCCGTATCGACGACGTGACCTATAACGAAGCCATCGAGTACTGCGCGTCAGTGATCCCGGCGTCTGGAGACGGCTCCGGACGCCCGTTTGGACCGCGCTATGTCGTGACGCCGAACCCCGAGTTCGTGATGCTCGCACGCTGGCACACCGACTTCAGATCGATCCTTGGAAGGTCGTGCCTGTCAATCCCTGATGGCGTCGGCCTGCGAATCGCCGCGAGTATGGCGGGCACGCCGCTCCGGGCGCAGGTTCGGGGTACCGACCTTGCGTACGGGCTTGCAGCCCTCGCCCCGGAGCGAAAATGGCGCGTCTTCCTGCTTGGCGGCGCGCCGGGCGTCGCGGAAGAGGCTGCGGCCAGTCTGACAAGAAGGTTCCCGGGAATCGAGATCGCAGGGACGTTCGCAGGCGATGCCTCTCCAAACGGCGATCTTGAGACACGCGATGCAATCCGGCAAGCCGGTCGCTGCGACCTCCTGCTCGTCGCCTACGGTGCTCCGAAGCAGGAACGCTGGATTGCACGAAACCTCGATGGTCTCGACGTTGGCATCGCGATCGGTGTCGGTGGCGTACTCGACTTCATGGCCGGAAGGGTACGCCGCGCCCCGGCGTGGATCCGCGATGCGGGTCTTGACTGGCTCTATCGTCTCGTCAAACAACCGTCACGCTGGAAACGCCAGGCGTCAACGTTGCCCGCTTTCCTGGTCTTGAGCCTGTTCGAGGCAGCCCGCCTCCGCACAGAACATGTCTTCCGGACCGCTTCGCGCCCGGGGGCCTTCCGGCAGGATTGACCTAGCCGACGCGTCGCGGGGCCGTGACTGTCCGGACGCGAACGAAGGCGAAAAGGCCTGCAACCGCGAGGATCAGTGCACCGAACGCATAGAACTTCTCGACCCGCACCAGAGCAGTTGCCATTGCGCCGCAGAGTGCACAGAGGGCGTAGATCAGGAGTGCGATCTGGCGTGTCCCGAGGCCAGCCATTCGCAACTGATGAACCAGATGGGCATTGTCGCCACCCCGGAAAGGACTTCGGCCACCGGCCAACCGCTGGACAATCACGAGGACCGCGTCAAGCACCGGGACACCAAGCACAAGCATCGTGCTTGCGAGCTTCGCGCCTCCGATGAGTCCGATCACCCCAAGCGCATACCCGAGGAACATCGACCCAGTGGTGCCCATGAAGACCCGGGCAGGGTGGAAGTTGTAGGGGATGAAGCCCAGGCACGCGCCAGCGAGGGCGATTGGCAGGAGGGCAATCGTTTCCTGCCGGAGACCAATGCACACGACCACCAGGAAGACCGACGCGATTGCGCCTACCCCCCCGGCAAGACCATCCATGGTGTCAAGCCAGTTCATGCTGTTCATCATCAGCACGAGCCAGATGATCGTCGCAGGCACGGCGATCCATGCCGGCAACGGGATTTGCCCACCAAATGGCGGTGGCGCGAGAGGATTGGAAATGCTGCTCATCGTGATGCCGAACATCACGGGGATCGTTGCGCACAGGACCTGCGCGAGGAGTTGCGGGAACGGGCCCAGGCGCTTGAAATCGTCCCAGACTGCGAACGGAACAAGCACTGCGATCCCGGTCACCAGTCCGGCAAGACGAATCCACTCGCGTTCCTCGCGAGGCGCCATCAGGAGACTGAACGCAACCGCAGCAATGAACGCAATGTAGATTGCATGCCCGCCCGCGCGGGGCACGCTCGTCCGCTGGACTTCACCCGGTCGGGGGTGGTCGACCAACCCGACCGCCACGCTCCAGCGCATGGCAACCGGCGTCAGGACACCGGCGGCCGCCACTGCGACCAGAAAGGTTGCGGCCAGAGACGAGTACCCGCCAAGGAAGTCCACAAACATGCGACGAGGCTACCGTAGCGTCCATGTATCGGTGAAGAGCGCATTGCGGACCTCGTCATCAGGCGCACCGACGGATAGCAGTCGCGCAATCTCGCCCACGGCGTCACCAACCGCCCTGGCATCAAGTGAGCGGATACCTCGCACCGCAAGCAACCCCGGCAATGGCACGTGCCCGAGCACCTCATGGGGGGCAACAAGCGGTTCGGCAAGCCGCTCGCCCGGACGCGCCCCGGTCACCCGGACTTCAGGGATGGGTTTCCCGGGAGCAAGTTGCCCGGCAAGGCGTCGCACAATCTCGATCACCTCGATCTCCTCACCCGCATCCGGGGCCACGGTGACCGAATCCTCGGACAGGCACCCCCCGTGCAGGAGAAGAAGCGTGGCGTGGGCCGGGGTGATCCAGTAACGGCGCATTGCCGGGTCGGTAACCGAGAGCGGCTCTCCCTGACGGATCAGCCGGGCGAATGTCTCCGGAGCGGAACCCTGACTGCCAAGGACATTCACGAACCGCGCGATAGTGCATGTCGGTCCGCCGGAACTCGCCGCGACCCGGAGCTGCGCCTCGACCAGTCGCTTGGTTGCCCCGTAGAGGCTGGGAGGATCAATCGCCTTGTCGGTTGACGGATAGACGATCCGCCCAACTCCGGCAGAAGTGGCCGCGCCAATCACGGCATGGGCACCGAGTACGTTCACCGACGCAAACGCCGTCGGATCCTCTTCCCCCCAAGGAACGTGCTTGTAGGCCGCGAGATGAAAGACCGTCGCCGGACGCACCTCGGTGAACACGCGAACCAGACGGGTCGCGTCACGCACGTCACCAAGGATCGCCTGTACCGGAACATCCGGCGCAACGGACACAAGGGCCTGGCGAAGGCGGAACAGGCTGCTTTCGTGCCAGTCGAGCAGCACCAGTCGGGACGGCTTCGCCCGGGCGATCGCGATCGACAATGGCCATCCCAAGGATCCTGCCGCACCTGTCACGACCACTGGACGACCTTGCAGCGCGTCGGCAACGGCACCTTCGTCGAGGACCGGTTGGGGACGGCCAGTCAGGATGGCCCAGTCGATTTCTTGCGACACACTCACGGACGGTCGGCCCCCGGAACCACCGGGCTAACGGAATTCCTGCTCACTTGGTCACCATGGGAGCTTACCGAGACACCTGTTCAGGGAGCCCTGCATGCGCCGCTTCTCAACACCATTGTCCTCATCACTGTCAAGCGGTTCGGTCACGAAGGTTCTGACGTATGGCGCAAGGTAACGGACTATCTCATCGAGGTCGGCATCGCCATGATCGTACGGGAGTCCTTCATCCAGCAATCCGGCAGCATTGGACACGTGAACACTGTCCGTGACACCAAGCAGCGGGGTCACGAACTCCATCAGGGTCAACGGTCCGCCTGCCTCGCCTCGCTGCCGGTAGACAGCTCCGGCTAGGGCAACGCTTTCGGGCGAACCCTCCGGCGGAGGCACGCCTCGCAACGCGTTTACCGCAAGCTGCGCGTGAGAGGTATCGACGGTCAAACGCAGGCCCGGGATCGCATTGCAGAGTGCAATCAGGTCTCCCGGTTCGACACCGTGGGGCGTGAAGATAAATGCACCGCGACGCATCCGGCAGATTGGGGGGACGTTCTCGATCAACGGGGTTACACCGGCATCTTGACAAATATCAACATACCAGTCAAGAAAAGGCATGGCCCGGTCAATCGCCTGGTTCCGGGCGTCGTTGGAAACAACGAGCGGATCAGGTGAACCATCGACAGCGTGGATGTTCACCGCCCACGCCCCGATATCGTTGGCGAGTGTCACGAGGCGTTCCACAAGGAGGCGGTCAATGGCACGGTTCCCGCCAAGGCCGAAGAGTTCGCCGTCGAGCGACCAGACCGGGCCTTCGACGATCCATGAGAACCCCGGAGAGAGGCGCGGCGTGATGGCATCGAACCGGGACCGCAGCGAACCGCGCCAGCGATCATCACCCGGTTCGCCGGACACGTCATCCTCGTGGATGTAGAGCTCGATCCCATCAGGCATCGGATCGGCAATCCGGTCCTCGAGCTGTCGTGGCAGTGGTCGGGCCTTGAGCAGAACACCGGGTGGCGTGTGCCGCGTCCGAGCTTCGGGCATTTGTGTCCGCCTCCCGATGGCGCAACGTCTCCCGCCTGTTTCAGGTGTCACGACGGTGGTCGTTCGGCGCGTCGGACCGAGGTGCACCGACTGGCTGGCCGGCGTAGTGGCGCAGGATGCCCGGCATCGAACCAGCAACATCACGCTTCGGGTGCCACCCGACCGACGCAAGCCTCGAATGGGCCCGGAACCGGCCAGCGGGCGCAGTTGGTTCACTCAGACCGGCATCGGGAACCGCAACGCCAAACTCTCGCGCCGATGCATCGACCCGGAACAGCACTTCGGGAACTGTCAGGACTTCGTTTGCCGCATTGGCCGGAGCGAACGCTCCTGGCGCGATGCCAACAGCTGCGAGGCGAAGGGCCTCAACCGCATCGTCAAGATGACAGAACGCCAAAGGCCTCGCGCCCGAAGGATTGACGGTGACCGGCAAGCCACCGAGACGACGGAGAGCGAACGCATGTGGCACGGTGACAAACCGGAAGTCGCGCTTGGTCACGGGCCCGATGCCGTAGACGATCCCAAGGCGAACGGGGATAACCGTCATGCCATCACGGTTGGCGTGCATCTCACCAAGTCGCTCAGCGTAGACCTTCGAAAGATGGGAGAGATCGGCCTGGGGGCCAATCGGACATGCCTCATCGATCTCGCCAAGCAAGCCCGGGCCGTACAAGTGGAATGAGCTGCCATAGACAACCGGTGGCGGAGGCGACCCGGCGGCACGCGAGGCATCCCTGACCGCCTCCAAGACGAGGCGGGGGCCTCTCAAGTTCGTCTCTTCGGTGTACTCCGGGGTGGCCGCGTCTGGGTTTGCACTTGCCTGCGCCGCGAGCAGGTAGACCACCCGGAACGGCCAGGCATCGGAAATCACCGACGCAACCGAGGAAGCGTCTCGGATGTCGCCACGCACGAGTTTCGCCGGGCCGCCATCCATGAGGCGCTCAATGGCATCCCAGTCGGTGGCGAAACCGTTGTCCATCGCCACGACGCGGTCACCGGACTGCAGATGCGAGGCGATCAGAGCCGCGCCGATGTACCCGGCACCCAGGACAAGCACGGTCATCCAACAGTGCGCCTAGCCGCGACTGCCATGACGGGTCGCTTCCACCACAGCAGTGAGACCTTGGCCGATCTGGATTTCCGGCGCCCACCCGACGGCCTCGCGGAGCCGGGATGCATCCTGCAAGTTGCGCCGTACCTCCCCCGCCTTGGCCCCCTCGTACCGGGGACTGCAGTTCGCACCCGACAGTGAAATCAGGGTCCCAGCAAGGTCGTTGACATTGGTCTCAACACCGGTCGAGACGTTGTAGACCGCCCAAGGGGCATGCATCGGGGCATCACCAACGAGGATGTTGGCACGCACGATGTCCTCGACATTGACGAAGTCGCGTGTCTGCAATCCATCGCCATAGATGACCGGAACGTCACCAGACAAAAGGCGACGGGTGAAGATCGTGATCACCCCGGCCTCGCTTGCCTCAGGTGTGAAGGTCCCGTACACCGTGCCGTAGCGGAGGGCAATGACCGGGAGACTGCGGTTCAGGGCGAAGTAGCGCCCATACAGTTCGCCCGTCAACTTGGAAATGCCATACGGCGAAATCGGGATGCACTCCACGTCCTCCGGGGTCGGGAAGACCCTCGCATCACCGTAGACCGCCGCCGACGAGGCAAAGACCAAACGACCCGCACCACCCTCGGCAGCGGCCCGGAGCACATTGATCATGCCAAGAATGTTTACATCTGCGTCGGCGCGAGGGTCGAGGAGCGCCTTGCGGACATCCTTGAGGGCTGCATGGTGACTGATGACGTCAAACGGGCCATGTTCGGTCACCGTCCGGACGAGGTCCGGGTCGCGGATGTCCTGTTCGATCAATGTCGCGCCAACCGGGACTTGCGAGGCGGTTCCTGTGACCAGGCTATCCACGATCACGACGTGGTCACCACGGTCAAGGTATGCCTGGGCAATGAGACTGCCGATGAAGCCGGCGCCGCCGGTGATGAGGATGCGCATGGGATTTGAACGGGCGACACGCACCGACTGCGGCGGGGACGGAACCCCTATCCCGATGTCGCGAGTTGCGACGCCCGTCGGAACCCGAAATCCATGAGTTGCGCGCAGTCACTGAAATGGCGGCGTGAGTTGAGGGTCACACTGACCACCGTGCGGCCATCACGTTCCGCGGCTGCCACGAGGGTGTAGCCCGCATCCTCGGTGTATCCGGGTTTGAGGCCGATGGCTCCCCGGTAACTTGTGAGAAGGCTGTTCAGGTTCACCGGCCCGAACCAACCGTGGACACGTCCGGGCACCTTGCTTGACTCGATGATCTTGCGGGGGGTGCGGACAATGGTGCGCAAGTCCGGGTAACCCAGCAACGCAGTGCCTATCACGGCGAGGTCGTACGGTGACGAGTAGTGTGCGGGGTCATCAAGCCCGGAAGGATTGGCGAACCGGGTGTTCCGCAACTGAAGGGTCGCGGCCTTCTCGTTCATCCAACCGATGAACCGCGCCCGACCCGCGGCACCGCCCCCACCAACGCCATACGCAATGGCCTCGGCAGCATCGTTTCCCGAGTTAAGCATCAGGCCGTAAAGCAGTTCTTCAAGGGACAGTTGTTCGCCGGTAGCGAGGCCCATCACGGTGTTATCGGGGTCAATCCGAGTGGCTTCGGGTGGCACCACGAAGACGCGATCAATCGGGGCATGGTCAAGCGCGACCATCGCGGTCATGATCTTGGTGGTACTGGCAATGAGCATCTGCTTGTGCGGTTGCTTCGCATACAAGACCTCACGTTGCGTGACGTCCACGATGATCCCGGCCTCACCGGAGATGTTTGGCACGCCAGCGGACGGCGCGCCCGTGACGATTGCAGGATCGGACTCGAACCTGGTGAACGAGAACTCGATAGGAGGCTTCGGCGTCGCCGTCGGAACAGCGGGAGGGCCCATCGCCGCGACCGTGACCGCAGGGGGTGGCGTCGGAACAGGTGTCGCCGGGGCCAACCGCGATGTCCCACCCTGTGCCCACCAGGACCACACCACCGTCAGAAGGAGGAAGAGGCCCCCACCAGTAAGGATGAACTCGAGACGGCGGGTGCGGGTCGGCCGTGGAGGCAGGCGAGATGGACGGAGGTACGACGGATCATTCCCGATATTGCGCCGGATGGACGCCTCGGGCGCACCACCGAATGGTTCGGGAAATGCAGGACGCAACCCGCTGCGCTCGCTACGTGGGCGGGGCATCGGTGCAGGCGTCTCGGTTCTACCGGCCATCGGTCCCAAACAGTCCGACCAATGCCGGCACCTCGTCCGTGTGCGTCATGTCCGATCCATTGACGGGCATGCATCGCGCACACCCGCACCCAACGCGACGCATCGCGCGATGTACATAACGGGATCACGGACGAAGAGTCGCGCACGAGAGGCGAGACCGGACCCGGCCCCGCCTCGCTGACAGGCATCAAACCTTCGCGGAGACGCCCAGTTCGCGGAACAGGATATGTGGTGACTGCACGCTTCCACCAACCCATTCGGCCGTGTCAGACAGACCACCAAGGTCCTTCATGTCGGCAAAGATATTGCCGGCAACCATGGTGTCCTTGACCCGCCCGACGATCCTGCCGTGTTCGATCTTGAACCCGATGTGGACGTTCCCCGAGAAATCACCCGAAAAGATGTTCCCGGCAAAGGTGCCCGTCATGCTCTCGATCAGAAGACCCTCCTCGATGCCGCCGATCATGTCCGAAAGGGGGGTATCTGCCGGCGCGATGCACACGACACTGGTGGACGGGGACGGAAGGGTCTCCGCACCCCGGTAGCCGTGCCCGGTGGTCTCGGTCCCGGCAAGCCCAGCGGTCTGCCGGTCGTAATAGAAAGCGTCCACGACCCCGTGCCGGATCAGTTCCAGGCGTCGGGTCGTCGTGCCTTCGTCGTCGAATGGCGCCGCACCCGATACCCCCGAAATGGTTGCATCGTCCGCAAGGGAAAACCGGGCGTCGAAGACCGTCTCGCCCCGCTTTTCGGAAAGGGCCGAACTGCCCTGCAGGACCGATTTCCCGGAAAGGCTGACCCCGAAACGGGACAGCAGGACGCTTGCGACCCCGCGGGGCGTGAAGATCACCGGCATCCGGGCCGTGCGTACCTGGGCGATCGGCTTGGCCATCTCGAACTTGCGCACCGCCGCCTCGGCCAGGGCCCTCGCATCGATCGTGACCCCGCACTGCGTGTCGTACTCCCAGATGGAAAGGAAGTCCGTGTCACGGATCAGTTGCCCGCCAATGACGAGCGCGTAACTGCTCTTGCGATACGCACCCTCGCCGCCCCGCGAGTTCACGAGAACGACACTCTCGATCGCGCGGCGTACACCGGCCTCACAGAGGATGTCGGCATCATAGGCACGGACGTGGTCAATCATCTCCTGACCGAGCCCGACCATCGTCTCGACAGTCAAGTCGGACGTCGCCTGGTCATAGATCGTCACCGGGGTAGGCGCGATGTGACCCGGCAGGTCGAACCTCGCTTCGGCTCCGAAGACGGAAAGGGCGACCGCGTCGGAAACTACCTGGTCAAGATCGGATCCCGCACGCAAGCGGGTCGTTGTCGCCAAGCCAACGCGTCCGTCTTTGACGACCCGCAAGGCGATCCCCCGGGTGTCCTTGGTTTCGAGCGACTTCAACCGGTTGGCCTCGAAGTCCACCGGGGTGCTGGTTGTGTCGTAGGCGTAGACCTCCGCCAATTCCACACGTCCGCTTGCACGATCAAGCAATTGTATGGCGAGGTCATGCAGCGAGAGGTCGGCGAGGTGCGTCGTGGTGTTCGCCATCATTTCCCTCCCAACAGGGCGTTCTGGATCCGGATGTACGGACTGCCCTGGCCGACCGGTGCCGACTGCCCGCCCTTGCCACAGGTTCCGCCGCCTTCGGCCCACACAAGGTCGTTGCCGATCATGTCAATGTTCTCAAGGGTCGTGAACAGGTTGCCGGAGAGGGTCGTGCCACGGAGGGGTTCGGCCAGCTTGCCGTCGCGGATCATCCAGGCCTCGGCACACCCGAACGAGAATTGCTCGTGCGTGGTCTGGCCGCCGTACCAATCCCGGCAGAAGATGCCGAGCGGCGTCGCGGCGACCATCTCGTCAAACGAGCTGTCGCCCGCCCCGACGAAGGTGTTGGTCATCCGGACCAATGGCGCGTGGCGGTAGGACTGCGCGCGGGCATTCCCGGTCGCGGCCTCGCCCATCTTGCCGGCCGTCTCTCGGGAATGCAGGCGACCGACCAGGACACCCTCGCGGATCAGATCCGTGCGCTGGGTCGGTGTGCCTTCGTCGTCATAACGGAACGTGCCGGGTTGCCCACCGACCACGCCGCCGTCGGCAATGTTGAGGAGCGGACGCCCGAAGCGCTTGCCGAGCACCATGATGTCGCGCAGGCGTTCGTTCTCGTAGACGTTGTCGCCCTCGGAGAGATGCCCGAAGGCCTCATGCGCGAAGACCCCGGCGAGGGCCGGATCGCAGATCACCGTAAACTCGCCACCGGGTGCAGGCGCGGCATCGAGCAAGGCGACGGCGCGTGACGCCGCGGCGCCGACTTCGGCGTGCCGTCCGACAATCGCGTCGTAGTCGGAGGTACTGCTGAAGACCGCACGCGACTGCTGCACATTGCCACCATCACGGGCGAGCACCACCACGCGCGCCGAGACCCGGCAACGCGACTGCTCCAGGTAGGACCCCTCGCTATTGATGAAGGTCACCTTGCGACGCGCATCGCCATACCCGGCATTGGTGGTCTGGATGCGGGACGACTGCGCCCAGGCCGCCTCGACGTACTCGTCCATGAGGCGCTTCTTGTCTTCCAGCGACACCGTCAGGGGGTCACGGACCAGCGACGGGATGATGAAGTCGACATGGGGTTCGACCGGGGCGAGGGTGGTGGTCTCACGGCCGACCAGGCGGGCCTGTCGGACCGCGAGGTCAACCTTGGCGCGCAAGCCTTCCAGCGAATTGAACGAGACGAAGCCCCACCCGCCCTTGACGCACGCACGGACGCACCCGCCAAGGTTCGAGGTGCGCCCGGCCTCCTCAAGGCTCCGGCCACGGTAGGTCAGGGTCGTTGCATCGGTCTCTTCAACACGGATTTCAAGGTAGTCGGCCGTGTGCCCGGAAAGGGCATCAGCCAGACGATCACGAAGGGATGGGACGTCACGCATTTCCATCTGTCACGGTTCCTCTGGTACGCAAAAGTCTACAAGCGCACCGAGCGTCAGTCGACAGAACGCGCGTACTGACCAACCGCGCCATTCGGACGGCACGGAGGCCCTGTTGCGTCGTACGCTGAACCCGACGCCAAGCCAGCCGGTTGGCGTCGGAAGGGGTAACCGTGGCAACACGCATCAACCGGGCAATCGAGCTCCTCGAGGCCGGGCAACCGATCTACTACACCGGTGGCCACACCGGGCATATCCTGACCTACGAACAGGGCAAGCACGACGCCCATACCTGGGCCGACTACATCAACGTGGGCATGGAGCACGGCGCCTTCGACATGACGGGCCTTGCCGCCTACATGCAAGGCCTCGTCGACGGAGGTCCCACCACGTCGGGACACCGGACCCCGACGGTCATCGTCGAGGCCGTGGTGAACGGGACCGATGAGGCGAACGTGCGCTTCTCTTCCTGGCAGTTCCGCCAGATCCTCGCGCGCGGCGTGCACGGCATCCTGCTGTGCCAGGCCGAGACCGCCGGTGCCGTACGCGCCTTCGTGGAGGCGTGTCGCTACCCGCACCATCTGGAGGGCGTCGACCCGATGCTGCCAACCCCGCTCGCCCGCCTCAACGGCGCGCCGTCGATCTACGTGGAGCGCCCGGACGCAAAGGGCCAGCCATACCTGCGGGTTGGTCTCCGGGGCAAGGGATCCGAACCGTCGGCAACACCCATCTGGGGCGTGAACGGCGACGAGTACCTCTCACGATGTGACGTCTGGCCGCTCAACCCGAAGGGAGAACTCCTCCTCGGCGTCAAGCTCGAAAGCCCGGAAGGCGTCGCCAATTGCGAGGAAATCCTGGACGTTCCCGGTATCGGGTTTGCCGAGATGGGACCTGGCGACCTGTCCCTCTCACTCGGCTACCTCCAGATGCCTCGCGATCCGTTCCCACCGGAGATGCAGGCGGCTCGCGACCGGATCTTCAATGCGTGCAAGAAGCGTGGCATTGCCTATCTTGAGGCGGCCTCGGTGACGAACATCGCCGAACGCATCGATGAAGGCATCCTGGTCATTGCCGGAGGACGCGAGGAGACTGCGACGCTCGGCCGGACCCACTCCAAGCGGACAATGCCCTACTGATTCCCAGTGCCCGGGGACGGATCAGGCATCCGCCCCGCGTGCTTCCAGTTCGTAGATCTTGGCGAGTTCACCGGGAGCAAGGGGACGTCCGGCCTGGATCATGCGCGTCAGTGCCATGAGCAGGTCCCGTTCCCAGTCGCTCTCCGGTTCGATCCGCAAGATCCGGGCGAGCAATTCCCGTTGCAAGGCCGGTCCAGGCGTCTCAAGCGACGGAGAGGCCGGCTCCGGGTCTTCCGGCGGCGGGGGCGGCGGCTTGACCGCCGTCCGTGACGCCAGGCCGGTCCCGGGATCCCGCGCGGGCACCTGGATGACCACGGTCACCGTCGCCGGGCCACCATTGGAAAAGACCTGGAACTGGCCGGAATGGTCACCGGGCGCCAGGTTGGCTGTTGTGGCGATCACCTCGAACGAGAACGTGTTCGCCCGGAACTGCTGCTCGGAGAGCGCGAGCCACGGGGTCCGCGTCGCAACGGTGCCGATCAGCGTGCCGGATCCGCTGATGGTCAGGGAGACCGTGCGCACCTTGCGGGTGCCGGGTTCGGTCTCGCCGAAGTCGATGATTGACGGCGCACCCGCAAGTTGCGGCTCGGCCGTCGCGGCGACCCGAAGCGTCACGGGCACGACCTCGTCACCGCCATTGAGGGTCTTGACGACGATCTGTGCCGAATACGCCTGGCCCGCGCGCAGGCCCGAGGTGTCCGCAGTCACGAACACCACCACCGAACTGCTGATGAACGACCGTTGGTTCACGGTGACCCACGCGCGGTTCGAGGAGACCTCGCCGAAGAGGGTGCGTCCGCCGACATTCTGGACCTTCAAGGCCAGACGCCCGGTGGAACCAGCGGTCAGGATGCCGAAATCGAGGCGATCGGGACGGACAAGGATCTGCGGATCGCGTTCGGGTGGTGCCGGAGGTGGCTCAGGTGCCGAGGCACGCCGGGTACGACGGGGCGCTTCCTCGCTGTCAGCTGTGGTCGCGGGGCTCGCCGCCCGCCGGGTCGATGCACGTGCCGGAGCCGCGCGGACCGACGCAACGCCGGCCTGCCGGTCTCGTGCCGAGAGTTCCCGGTCGTGCGCTGTCCGGCGTGCCGGGTCGCGCAGGACCTCGTAGGCGGCGGTGAGTTTCTTGAACTCCTTGCCCGCCTCCGCCATCAGTTGCGTGCGCAACGGCTCGGCATAGTTCTCGTACTTGTCGGGGTGGAACATGTGGGACCGGAGACGGAAGGCCGCCTTGATGTCCTCAACCGACGCGCCACGCATCAGTCCAAGGACCTCGTAGCAGTTCATGACCCCGGTATCACCCACCCGCAACCTGCCATTCCGCCGCAACCATCGCGCGGCACACGTGTCGACCGCCCATCGGACGGCCGGATCTCATCCCGAACCCCAAGCCAAGCGTACAAATCAGGTGGGGTGAGGGGCGGGTGGAGTCTAGCAACGGCGACGGCTTTGCGAGGGACGAGCATCTAGCTAAAGGTGCGATGCGGTGGGGTGGTTCGGGAGCGATCAGACATCTGGCGATGGGCCGCCGTCGGGTTCCTCAACGCCAAGCCAGTGGTGCCACATCGCCCGGTACGCCGCTTCGAAGTTCCTGGCCAGTCCGGCGTAATCGAAGAGCGGTGACCCGAGCATCATCACGCGCAATGCCGTCCGGAGGTGCGCCAGACGGTCCACGTCGGACGCCAGGTCAGCGGCAATTCGCACGTACTCATCCGCATCGGACGCGATGTACTCGGGCGTTCCCACCTGCGAAAGCAGGCTGACACCGACCCGGCTTGTATGCCACTCACCCGCAAGGGTCACCACCGGGACGCCCATCCACATCGCCTCACATGTTGTTGTCGTACCCGTGTATGGATAGGTGTCAAGCGCAATGTCGATCTGGTGGTACGCCACAAGATGATCGCGCCGACCGTCGATCCACTCGAGCAAGTCGAGCCGATCGGGGTCAACACCGGTCTCGATGAGCGTGGCGCGCACCGCATTGCGGGTCGCCTCTTCAAGAAATGAGCGGTTCTTGACAACGAGGCGCGCCGTCGGGACCGCCTTCAGTACGGCTGCCCACAGGCGCATCGTCGTCGGGGTCACCTTTGGCAGGTTGTTGAAGCACCCGAAGGTCACATACCCGTTCGCAACGGACGGGGGAGGGGTCAGCGCGGGCGCACTGCTCGGCTGGAACGCCAAGAACCCGGTGGGCAACCGGATCAGCTCCTCGGTATGCCACTGGTCGGTCTGCCCTTCGGGATCGCACCAGTTGTCGGTGAAGCGGTAATCCACCGTCGGGAGGCCGGTGGTTCCCGGGTAGCCAAGATAGGTCACCTGGACCGGTGCGGGCTTGCGCGCCATCACCAGCAGGCGGTTCTCGCCGGTGTGCCCGGCAAGGTCGACCAGGACGTCAATGCGGTCCGCCCGGATCAGCTCGGCAATCTCCTCATCGGATTTCGCCCCGCACAGGCGCATCGTGTCCGCAAGGGTCTGGAACCGGGTGGTCATCCCGTCCACCCGTGTGCTCACGTGGTAGGTAAACACCTCGACGTGATTGCGGTTGTGGTAAGTCAGGATCGGTTCGATGAACGCCGAAACCGAGTGGACCCGGAAGTCCGGTGACAGGTAGCCAATCCGCAACTTGCGATTCGGGTCGGGGTCATTGAGATATGGCCCGAAGCGGGACAGGTCACCCACCTTTGCCATCGCGAAGTCCTGCCCGAACGACTTGTGGGCCTGGAAGATCGTTTCCGGCGACATCTGGTCGCTGTAGTGCATCGTGAAGACGTAGTTGCAGCGGGTGCTCTGGTTCCCGACCGCATCCCGCGCAACGGACGCACCGAACGCCTCCAGGGCCATGTCGATGCGTCCCTGCATCACGAGCGCCGCCGCGATCTTGCCGTACCCCTCGGCGTCATCCGGCGTCAGGTCCACCAGATGCTTCCCCACCTCATAGGCTCGCACGGGATAGCCTTCCAGGTAATAGCCGGAAGACAGACGCCCGAGGGTGCCGGCGAAGTTCGGATCGATCTTGAGGATCCGCTCGCACAGGTCGATCATCTCGCGCAGCCGGCCGTACATCGCGAGCACCGCCGCCAGCAGATCCATGATCCACGGCACGTTGGGCGCGAGTTTGTCGGCCTTCTCGAGGTTGGGAAGCGCGAGATCGATGCGGTTGGTCTTCGCCTGCAGCATCCCCAGGAAGGCAAGTGCGCCACCGTGCCCGGGATCAAGCTTGATCGCCTTGGTGATGATTTCCTCGGCCTCTTCGGACCGCTTGGTGTCATCGAGCAACTGGGCAAGGTCGCAGAAGTAACGCGCTCGGGCACCGTCCGGAATTGATGTCAATGCAACCAGACGCCGGTAGATCGCTTCGGCTCCAGCGAAGTCGCGGGCAGTCCGCAACTCGGTGGCGCGGTTGAACTCCGCCTCGATAGCCGGCGGGCCGGAGAACCACCGCGGATCACGCATCTTCTGCGCAATGGAAAGCACGCCCCGGCTTCCCCCGGACTGGTTATTTCGGGGTGGCGGCTTGCGACGCGACGACGGTGGTGGCACGGGAAACCAGTATACGGAGGCCCCCGGCCACTATCTCTCCACCCCACCCAATCCTGATACGCCTCGCCACCCCGTCCAACCCCTGTTTCAGGGCAGGGGTACTCGTTGACCACAGACCTTGTGCCCGCCACCGATCCACGGGTCAAACTGACGCATCGGCGCCTTCTCCTGGCCCCCCTCGCGGCCACCCCTCTATGCGAGCACAGGGCACCTTGGATGCCAGAACCAGTGCCCGCCACCGATCCACGGGTCGATCTGACGCATTAGCGCCCTGTCCTGGGAGCGCCAGCGCCCTCGCCGGCCCACCGTCGGGTCACGGCAAAGCAAATATCAAGTGAACACGTTCCGCTTGAGCACCACGGGGCCCCACATGGCTCGCATCATGACGCTATTACCGCGAGGCAACCAAGTCCATGCCGGCGAAGGCGCCGGCGCCCTCGCCGGCCCATCGGCGGGTCATGGCATGACGAAGTTCAAGGGGGCACGATTTGCTTGAGCGCCACGGGGCTCCACATGGCTCGCGTCATGACGGGAGTCCAGCGAGGCAGCCAAGTCCATGCCGGCGAGGGCGCCGGCGCTCCCGGGGCCCCTACCCGCCACCCCTCTATGCACGCTGGGATGTCCGACCTACTTGGCGGTCATCCAGTCTCGCCCGATCCCGACATCGGCGACCAGCGGGACCCGGAGCGCCATTGCGCGTTCCATCTCCTCGCGGACGACG
>BJHB01000007.1:0-26766 GCA_014191415.1 Chloroflexota bacterium | reverse complement strand
GTCTTCGGTACTCACCCGATGCAAGTGAAGCAATTGGGTTGGTGGCTCGCGGAGAGGCTGAGGTTGCCATCCTCGTGCGCCCGACCGAAGTCGGCCAGGTCTGCGCTGTCGCGGATGCCGGGGACCGAATGCCTCCGAAGTCGACCTATTTCTATCCCAAGCCGACGACGGGCCTCGTACTGAACCGTCTGGATCAACTGGTCTGAGGCGCTAGTCCGTGCCGTTCTTGCCAAGAATGGCGTTCGGGTCTCGTGATAGCATTATGTCCAGTCATCGACAGGGGTTTCTGTGGAACGCATGCCCTGCTCGAGATGGTGAACCTCTCCATTTGAACTTGCCATTCGCGGGCACGGCAGCGTGCCAGGTTTGGGACGTTTTGTGACTGCAACCGGCACAAGGCCTATAGGGAGCGTGTGGATGGAGAACTGGGAGCGGTCAAGGCTGACCAACGCACAATGCCAATGAGTTCGCGTGCTGGTGCTGGATCATCGGCCCGAGTTGGGCGGGCGCCGGCTGACCCGCTGATGTCCATGGGCCTTGAAACGTCCCCGGGGCTTGGGGGAGACGTCCGCGTCATTGGGGTCGGTGGGGCAGGTGGCAACGCAGTCAATCGGATGATTGAGGCTGGGGTCACCGGTGTTCGGTTCATCGCGGTCAATACGGACACACAGGCACTTGGCAGGTGCGAGGCGCCGGTTAGGTTGCATCTGGGCAAGCCGGGTTCGGCTCGGGATGGGGCCGGTGGAAACCCCGAAGTCGGGATGCGCGCAGCCGAAAGTGACGTTGAGGATATTGACGCATTGGTAGCTGGTGCAGACATGGTTTTCATCACCGCGGGTATGGGTGGGGGAACTGGGACCGGTGCTTCGGGGGTGATTGGCCAGAGGGCTAAGGCTGCCGGTGCGTTGACGGTCGGCGTGGTGTCGCTCCCGTTTACCTTCGAGGGCATGCGCCGACGGAAGCTCGCCGAAGAGGGTGTCGATGCGCTCCGCGAGGTCGTGGACGCGTTGATTGTGGTCCCGAACGACCGCCTCCTTGACCTTGACCACCGTGTGAAGCTGACTGATGGGTTCAAGGTCGCCGATGACATGCTGCGCCATGGCGTCCAAGGCATATCCGATCTGGTTACGATTACCGGTCTGATCAATCTTGACTTTGCGGACGTCCGTTCCGTGATGACCAACGCCGGGACCGCGGTCATGGCGATTGGAGAGGGCCAGGGGCCAAACCGGACGTCCCAGGCCGTCGACTCCATCATTTCCAATCCATTGCTAGAGACTTCGATCACAGGTGCGTCGTCAGTCCTGTTGAATATCACCGGCCCGGCAGATATTCCCTTACATGAGGTCATGGAGATTTGTGACCGCATCAAGGGCGTTTGCGCATCGGATGTCAATTTCTTCTTTGGTGCGGTGGTTCATGCAGGTCTGGTGCCCGAATTGCGCGTCACTCTGATTGCGACTGGCATGCCGACAGTCGGGATGACCGCATCTCGTGACCGATTCGGCAGGCGTGCACCGGCGACCACGACGACACGCCAAAGTTCAAATGACCGGGGACTGACCCAGGAACGCACCAGTCCTGTTCGTGAGGAACACGGTCGGATCCGGGGAATTGGGTGGGGCGTCGATGGAGACGAGACAATCGTCCAGCCAATTGTTCCGGTTCGGGGACCTTTCGGTCAGTCGCTTGCAACTGACTTGGACGATGAGGTTGCGGTTGAATCCGCCGGTTTGGCTCCAAGTTGGGACGAACAACGCGCAGGAGACACTCGACGCAGGATTGCGTTTCCGGACCCCGGTGCGGTGTACCTTCCTGAAGAGACTTCGATCGACAGCCTTCCGCCATTCTTGCGACGCACGCGAGATAAGGGTCGACCATCGCCATGATTGAACCGAATTCCCGGCCTAGCGTCTCGGTGACGCTAGGGCACAGTCCGGATTCCGATGACGCATTCATGGCCTACGCCCTGACCGAGGGCAAGATAGATACGGGTCGGATTGCGTATTCGGTTGTGCAACACGACATTCAAACCCTGAACCAGAAGGCGATGGCGGGTGAACTGGACATCTCGGCGGTGTCTGCCCACGCGTTCGCGCTCATCTGTTCGCGCTACGCGGTATTCACGCACGGGGCGAGTTTCGGCCGGAATTATGGTCCGTGCCTGATTGCGCGCGCCAGTGTGGATGTGGGTTCGCTTGTTGGCACACGAATAGCCGTTCCCGGGCTGCTGACTAGTGCTTACCTTGGGTTACGGATGTTCCTGCGGGACTTCGAACCCGTACCGATGCCGTTTGATCAGATCATGACTGCCGTACAGGATGGTTCGGTTTCGGCGGGTCTCGTCATTCATGAGGGCCAGTTGACCCACGGCGACCTGGGGCTTGTGCAGGTGTGGAACCTTGGCGAATGGTGGCATTCCGAAACGGGATTGCCCTTGCCCCTCGGTTTGGTTGCAGTGCGCAAGTCGCTCGGCGAAGAGACAATCGCAATGGTGTCCGACCACCTGAAGCAGAGCATCGCGTACGGCTTTTCTCACCGCCCACAGGCGCTCGAGTTCTCACGGCAGTACGCCCGCGACCTCACGATTCCAATTGTGGACCGGTTCGTGGACATGTACGTCAACGACCTGTCGGTGAACATGGGCGAAGCGGGCAAGTTAGGCCTTCAGACCTATCTGGAGCGAGCGCACGGCGCGGGCATCTTGAGGGCTATGCCAGCGATTTCTTTCATTGAATAGCACCCGATAGTCACTGCGGTGATTGAGGAGAGCGGAATTTCAGCACCCTCACCGTCAGTGTGCGATTGCCGATTCGGGCACTGGCGCGGGCGTGAACGCTCCGTCATCCCCCACGTTGTAGGTTTCCAACAAACGGTATGTGGTGTCGCGGCGTGCAGGAACCCGACCAGCCTCGACGATCAACTCGATCATGGCGTTGTTCGTCATGCACTTCTCGACGACCCCGGCGGCTGACACGACGTTTTCCTCGAGCATGATCGAACCCAGGTCATCAGCACCGTAGCGAAGGCTCGTCTGGCCGGTGTTCCTTCCGACCGTTAGCCACGAGCCTTGGATGTGGGTGACGTTGTCGAAGAAGAGCCTCGAGACCGCAAGGGTCCGGAGGTAGTCCTCCGAGGTGGCGCGCGTTGGCGCCTGAACCGCCAACGCGGTGTTATCTGGCTGGTAAGTCCAAGGGATGAAGGCACGGTAGCCACTGTCCCGGCCGAAGCTTGCGTGCGCGCGGTCCTGCGACTCGCGAAGCGCAGCAAGATGCTCAACCCTGTCTTTCAGGGTGTCAAGATGCCCGAGCATCATGGTGCCGGTCGTCCGGAGGCCCTGGCGGTGTGCCTCGTCCATGATTTCGATCCAGAGGGCCGCACTGTTCTTCAGCGGGCTGATTGCCTGTTTGACGCGCTCAGTCAGGATCTCGGCGCCACCGCCTGGAAGGCTGTCGAGACCGGCTGCCTTGAGCCGTCGAAGTGTTTCCGCAATCGTCAGGCGCGAATATCTTGCAATATGGTGGACCTCCGATGGAGAGAGGCTATGCAGGGTAATTGTGTACCGCGCCTTGACTGACCTGAAGAGGTCCTCGTAGTACTCAATGCGAAGTTCCGGGTCATGGCCACCCTGGAACATGATTTGGGTCGCCCCCTGCGCGATCGCCTCATCGATCCGTTCGAAGATGTTCTCCATGGACCGGCGGTACCCCTCGGGTGACCCGGGCAGCCGATAGAAGGCGCAGAACGAACACTTGATGACGCAAATGTTCGTGTAGTTGATATTCCGGTCAATGATGAAGGTGGCCCGGTCGTCGGGGAAGCGGCGAAGGCGTAGCTGATCGGCGGCACTCCTGATCGCTTCGGTCTCACCGTGCTGAAGTAGCCAGAGCGCACCTTCGGGTGAGAGACGTTCGCCTGACAGCACTGACTCCAGGAGTGCATCCTGCGAGACTGACTTCGGGTCTAGCGTCTCCGGGAGATTGGGAAGGGTGATTTCCGTGCGGACCCGGGTCGCAGACAATTTCGGGGCACGTACGTCCGTTGCAACACGGATAGGGCTGCTCACGACATCCGTGTCACTGTCGGGAGCCTTGTCTGTCTTCGCCGGTGCAAGAACCATCGACTTCACCTTCCTGTGGACGATGCCCCGCCGAGCGCGTGACCGGGGGCGCAAATAGACTGGATGAAGGAAATTGTAGCCCCGGGATGAGTTGCAACCTGAAAAATCTCCTAGTGCGTGTGTCGACACCGTTACCGGTGGCGGGCCCGGCCGAGCTGGATCGCCAGACGGGTGGCTTCGACCATCGAGTTCTTGCGTGCAATACCCTGACCGGCGATGTCAAACGCCGTCCCGTGGTCGACCGACGTCCTGACAATCGGCAGTCCGAGGCTGACGTTGACGCCCTCGTCGAAGCCGAGCATCTTCACGGCGATGTGCCCCTGGTCGTGGTACATCGCCACGACACCATCGAATTGGCCCCGGGCGGCACGCGCAAAGACCGTGTCAGGGGGCCACGGTCCTGAGGCAGTGATTCCGTGACTGGCGGCCCTGTTGATTGCCGGTGCAATGACCGCAGAATCCTCGTTGCCAAACAGGCCGTGTTCCCCTGCATGCGGGTTCAGCCCCGCGACTGCAATACGGGGAGTCTGGATGCCGAGGGCCTGGAGGGTCGTGTCGAAAAGGCCGATGACCTCGTCCAACCTGTCGGGCGTGACAAGTGAAGGGACCTGAGCAAACGCGACGTGGGTTGTCACGTGAATGACCCGAAGGGCGCCGGTGACGAGCATCATCGCTGCCTCGCGCACTCCGGTCCGTGACGCCAAGAGTTCGGTGTGACCCGCGAACCTGTGCCCGGCAGCGTTTATGGCTTCCTTATTGATGGGCGCGGTCACGATCCCATCGACCCGTGATGCGAGGGCGAGATCGATCGCCGCAATGACGTAGCGAACTGACGCGTCCCCTGCGAGTTCACTGACCTTTCCGACCGGCAGGTGCGCCAGCGACGCTGACATGTTTGGTGCCGGGTCGTAGATTACAACGGACCCGTCTGCACCGTCGAACGCTTGGGCCGGATCGGTGACCTCATGAAGCTGCAGTTGAAGATTGCACCAACCCGCTGCGCGACGCAGGATTTCGGGATTGCCGATCACGACCGGTTGGCAGGCTTCACGGATTTCAGAGTCGACGACGGTGCGGGCAACAACTTCTGCACCGACTCCAACGGGATCGCCCATCGTTAGGGCCAGGATTGGTCGGTGTGTTCGTGGCATGGTTGGGGGCGTCTCCCATTGGTTGCGTAACGACGGAACCGGCTTGCGTTGCTAGAATGCGCGTTGTCATGCCAGACGTGCAACCTGAACTGCCCGCCAAACGCGATGCCGGGGGCGAGGGCGCGTCCGCCGGGTCTCCTGTCGGCTTGCCAACTACCCTCGAAGGCATCCGTCGGGAGATCGACACGATTGACCTCGAGTTGATAGCTCTTCTCAACCGACGCGCTTCGATGTCCGTTCAGGTGGCGCGGGTCAAGCGAACCAATGACGCTCCGACCTACCAGCCTGGGCGCGAACAGGAAGTAATCCGGAACGCCCAGGCCGCGAGTGCCGGACCGCTTGCAGACAGCCACATTCGTGCTATCTGGAGTGAGATTCTCTCGGCCTCCCGAGACCTGCAGCGATCGCTCAAGATTGCCTATCTTGGACCGGCGAACACCTTCTCCCACCGGGCTGCGGAAGTTGCGGCGAGGGTACGGTTCGGCACATTCGTCGAGTATGTACCGTGCCGGAACTTTAACGAGGTCTTCGCGCTGACTGAGCGTGGCGTAGTTGACCTTGGGGTGGTACCAGTTGAGAACAGTGTTGAGGGATCGGTTGGTGGTTCGCTCGACCTATTTGTCGAGTCACCCTTGCAGATCTGTTCAGAAATCCGGCTCCAGATTACGCACCACCTAGTCGGCCATGGACCTTACGACCAGGCGGTCAGGGTCTATTCGCACCCGCAGGCGCTTGGTCAGTGTCGGGCGTGGCTCGCGCGAAACATCCCGAACGCGCAGGCTGTCGAAACGACTTCGACGGCAAGTGCGGCCGAACGAGCCGCCGCTGACCCGGAGGGGGTTGGAATTGCCACCGAAGGTGCCGCGGTCCAGGCTGGCATTCCGGTACTCGTGCGGTCAATTCAGGATCACGCCCACAACACCACCAGGTTCGTGGTCCTTGGCAAGTCCTTTGGAGCGCGGACAGGAAATGACCGGACCGCCATTCTCTTTGTCACTCAGCATCGCCCAGGCGCATTGCATGAAGTCCTCCGGCAGCTGGCCGAACGGGGCCTGAACCTTACAAACATCGAGTCCAGGCCGTCTCGACGAGGTGGCGATCTCTGGGAGTATTACTTCTTTGTGGACTTCGACGGACACCCCGATGACCCCTTGGTGAAAGACGCGCTTGACGCCATGCGCCTGGCCAGCTTGACCCTGAAGGTCCTTGGTTCATGGCCGATTGAAACGCGCATTGACGAGACGCCTCCGGCTGTCCGCCCGGTGAGGGAACCCTGATCCATGCCAAGTCGGCCGGTCCAATTGCGCATGAGCGCGACACGCTTTGCTCGGGAGGTTCGGACGGCTATCAGGTCGTTGCCAGAACCATTTGCAACCGAGGTCGCATCGCTCGTCGTCAGCGTCGAACGTGTGGCTCCAAGGCTTGAGGCCGTGATGTTCGGGTCATGTCGACGCCGTTCGCTCCTCGGGATGTACCGAGGGCTATCGGTTGCAGACCGCGGGATTTCGCAGTCGGCATCTGCGCCGGACATGCTTGTGATCTTCCGGCGGTCGGTCCTTCGCGTGTGTCGTCGCCGGAAGGATGTTCGTGGCGAAATAGTCCGGACGGTCTACCACGAATTTGGTCATCATCTCGGGCTCGAAGAGGACGCGGTCCGCCACCTTTAGGCTGGGGCACTCGAGCGAGGCTCAGTCCTTTGAATGCCCGGCCGTGGGCTTGCCCTGAAATGTGTCTGCGGTTTTGCAGAATGGGATGGGCATCACGGCGGCCTCAATGTGTCTTCGGGCACACTTGAGAGCAAGAGTGCATCGTGCATGCGCTCCGGAGGACCCAACATGATGCTTCGCCCATCTCAACGCCTGATCATCGGGCTGCTTGTCGTGTTGCTTCTCGTGTTGCCGTTCGGCAACCGGATCATCGGACTTTACATAGATTACCTATGGTTTTCTTCCATGGGGCAGTCCACGGTTTTCCTGACGACGATTGGCCTTCGCCTCGCGACCATCGCCGCCACATCGGTGCTTTGCTTCCTTCTGATCACTCCAAACCTTGTCATGGCGCTTTCGGTCGCGCGCCGGACGCTCCGGCGGTTTCCGACCCGTGTCGTCGAGGTGGGCGGGTTTGGCCGTGGGCCATTTGGTCCCGGGTCAGTGTTTGGTGGTGGTCTTGGCATGGGGACTGGTGAAGATAGGCCCCGACCGTTTGCTGACCTCGCGTCGGCGATTGGTGGTCCGGATTCGTTGCGTCAAGGCATCGAGCAGACTCCGATGAGTTGGGTTCTCGGAGCTTCGGCGATTGCATCGATCGTGCTGGGCCTCGGCGGCGGCGATGCATGGGAACTGATGGCCCGAAGCTGGTACTCGAGTGACTTCGGTGTCACGGACCCGCTATTTGGCCTCGATATCTCAGCGTATGTATTTACGATCCCGGTATTGCGATTGGCGCAGTCATGGCTTTTCTTCGGGCTCATGATCGGTGCTGCCGGGGCAACGTGCGTGTACGCGTTGGCGCTTTACGCAGTGGACCCTACATTCGAGCGTGTCCGCTTCTACCTCGACACCCGGGCACGCCTGATGCGGACGCATCTGCTCTCTGCAACGGCGGGACTGGTTGCCCTCGCTGGGATGTCGATGTGGCTTGGCACGTATGACGTCCTGATCTCCCGGAATGACCGGATGGTTGGTGCCACCTATTCCGATATCTACGCTCGGCTCCCCGCCACCCAGGCGCTTGCGCTGACCTTGTGGCTTGGCACCGTCTTGCTTATCGCGACCATTTTCCGACGCAACTTCTCGCTGCTGGTTCCCGGCGCTGCGCTCTTCGTTGCGGTCTTGGTGCTCGGGCGGGGAATCCTGCCGGTACTCGTGCAGAAACTTCAGGTGGAACCGGCCGAGATTGCTCAGGAAAAGCCTTACATTGCGAACAACATCGCATTTACGAGGCGGGCGTATGGGCTCGACGGCATCACTGAACAGGTATATCCGGCCGAAGAGACGATCAGACCCGAAGACCTCCGTGATGCTGCCCAGACCATGGCGAATATCCGCCTGTGGGACCATCGACCCCTGAAGGACACCTACAACCAATTGCAGAGCATCCGGCCGTACTACGTCTTTGATGACGTTGATATTGACCGGTATGCCGTACCGGCACGCACGGGGTCCGCAACGGCAGAGGTGGACGGTCGGCCGATCCTGCGCCAGGTGATGTTAAGTGCTCGTGAGTTGGCGATCGATCGCCTAGGCGCACAAGCGCAGACATGGGTGAACCAGCGTTTGCAGTACACCCATGGATACGGTGCCGTCGTGAGCCCGGTCAACGAGGTTACACCGGAAGGAATGCCGAACTTCCTGGTGAAGGATGTTCCCCCGACTGGTGGCATTGCGATTGACCGCCCAGAGATCTACTTCGGTGAGCAGACACCGAGCTACGTGGTGGTGAACACCAAGGCAGAAGAGTTTGACTATCCGCGCGGCGATCAGAACGTCTTCTCGACGTATACCGGCACTGGCGGTATCCGGATGGCATCGTGGTGGCGCAGGCTCGCCTTGGCATGGAACCTCGGCGATCTCAACATGCTTGCGAGCAGTTACCTGACGTCTGACAGCCAATTGCTCATGCGCAGAATGATCCGAGATCGTGTGCGCCGGCTTGCGCCATTCCTGAAACTGGATCGCGATCCATACATCGTGGCCGCGGACGGTCGGCTCGTCTGGATCATTGACGCCTACACGACATCGGACCGTTACCCCTATGCCCAACGAACCGTGGAACGTGGGACAGATGCCGATTTCGTACCGGTTCCAGGGGGGGCGGCTTCAGACACGGCGCGCACGTCTGGAGCAGGGCGTGAGACGGTTGCGACCACCTTTACGATGCCTCGGATGTACAACTACATCCGGAATAGCGTGAAGATCACGATCGATGCGTATGACGGCTCTGTGACCTTCTACCTGGTTGACACAACGGACCCCATCGCGCTGGCCTATGCGCGCATGTTCCCGACCTTGATCCGGCCGATGTCAGAGATGCCGGCGGCACTCAGGTCACACCTTAGGTATCCCGAAGACCTCTTTCAGGTCCAATCCAATATTCTGAATACCTATCACGTGCAAGATCCGCAAGTCTTCTACAACGGTGAGGATGTCTGGACTGGCGCTGCCGAGATCATCGGTGACCGCCGCCAGCCGGTGCAGCCGTACTACGTGACGATGAGGATTCCGGGGGAGACCCGCGAGGAGTTCCTCCTGATGCTGCCGTTCACGCCGTCGAGCCGTGACAACATGATTGCCTGGTTGGCGGCCAGATCAGACGGGGCCGAGTACGGCAAGCTGGTCTTGTTCAAGTTTCCGAAGGACCGGCTTGTCTATGGGCCGGCACAAATTGACGCGCGGATCGATCAGGATCCGGCAATCTCGTCGCAACTCACGCTGTGGAACCAGCAGGGGTCTCGGGTCATCCGGGGCCACTTGCTCGTGATCCCGATAGGCGCCTCAACCCTGTACGTCGAGCCAATCTATTTGCAGGCCGAGACATCGAAGATGCCCGAATTGAAGCGGGTGGTGGTTGCGTCGGGCAACCGAGTGATCATGGAGCCCACTTTGGAGGAGGGTCTGGCGAAATTATTCGTTACTGACGGCTCTCAGGGATCGCCCGGAGGATCTGTGGTCTCACCGTCGGTCGTCACGGGAACGGCGGGAACGACCGCTCGCCCGGCTGTGGCAACCCCTTCGGCACGGACTGCACCCCCGCCAACGAACAAGGGAGGGGTGACGCCGGTTCCAACGCCGATGCCTTCATCGCCTGCCTCTGGTTCGGCCCCGGTGAGCCGCCAGACCGTCCGGGATGCACGGTCGGCGTATGATCGGGCGCTTGACGCGCTGAAGGCCGGTGACTTTTCGCGCTTCGGCACCGAGCTTCGATTTCTTGACGAACGGCTGCGTGAATTGGAGCGTGCCTCTGGTCAGTGATGCGCCTTGGCATCTCCGTGCACACCCAAAGGTGCGTATGGCCTTGAAGCCCTGCCTCCATGACCATCAGGAGGCAGGCGTATAATCCGAAGCGGAGGCTGAGCCGCTGTATGCCCGTCGTAACCATTGCGAGACCCATCGGTAGCAGTGCGGAAGAGATTGCGTCGGGTGTGTCCGAACGCCTTGGTTTCGCGCTGTTCGATGAGCAGCTTCTGGCGATGGCAGCGGATCGCGGTCACGTGCCGGTGGAGGCCGTCGGCAGCCTCGATGAGCGCGGGCGTGGCCTCCTGCGCCGGCCTTCCGACCTCTGGAAACTCGTGCCAATGCCTCCGATAGATCTCGGGGTGTCAGATGTTCTTGATGACGTGTACCCGCCAACCGGGCCGGTAAGCGCACGGGGCTCCGGGCTCGCTTCGGCGCGGTTCTGGGCAGTTGAGGCCTATGCGACTTTGGTGACCCGAACCATTCGAGACATTGCCGCGACGCAGGATGCGGTCATTGTCGGTCGTGCTGGGCATGTATCACTCGCCAACCAATCAGGTGTGCTCCGGGTGCTCTGCGTTGCAAGCGAGGCAACTCGGATTGCGCGGGTGATGAAGGCAGGGCAGCTTTCGCCGTCGGACGCTCGGCATCGGGTCCATGAGTCCGATCGTGACAGCCGTGATTTCCATGCGGAGTTCTTCCACAGCGATTGGATGGACCCGCGGGCGTATGACTTAGTGATCAGCACTGACGCTTTGGCGGTCGATCAAGCAGTCGAAGCCATTGTCGCCATTGCCCGGACGGTTCACGGTCGCCCGGAACCGATGTCCCACGCATTGCACCGTTGATCGGTATGACGCTTGCCAACCGGCGTGGGGACTGATGCCCGGGGGCCCGCTCTGGGAATCGGAAGGAGACTGACGCATGCCCGCTAGGGCACGGAAGCGGTTCATCATCTGTGTTCTTCTGGGACTGGGTCTCGGCGGGGTATTCAGCCTTGCGCTGAACTTCGGATACTTCTCGCCCCTGAACAACATTCAGAACCTTGTCACTGACGCGATCCTGTTTCGGTCTCGGGACGGCCTGACCGCTGACAAGGTTGTGATGATGCCAATCGATGAGGCGTCAGTCTCTGCGTTCAAGGAGCAGTATGGGCGTGTGTTCTCATGGCCCAGAACCCTCCACGCTCAGGCTCTGAAAAACCTCGCAGACGCTGGTGCACGCGTCGTTGTTTACGACATCCTGTTCGACGCTCCCGGGTGTCCGGCGACTGTTCCCAGACCCTGTCCGGAAGACAAGACCTTTGCCGATGCGATGGACTACGCGCGACAGAAGCCCGGTGGTGGCGTGCAGATCATCCTCGCAACGGTAGGAAGCCCACCGGAACCATCAGCGCTTCTTCCCGGCGAGAACATCAAGTATCAGGACACGATCCCACCAATCGTCGAATTGTCAGAACACGCGTCCGCGCTGGGCCATGTGCATCCATACGTCGATTCGGATGGTTCGGTTCGGCGCATGCCTTTGGTGGCAACCATGAAAGGTGTTGACGTAAATGGGCTGCCGTTGCAGGCAGCGGCGTCGTACCTCCGGCGCCCAAAGGCTGTCGACCAGAGCGGGCCTGGCTACCTCTACTTCGCCGGTCGTCCGGTGCCCGTCGACAACCACGGCCTTGCGATTGTCAATTTCCTCGGCAAGCCCTCGCATCTGACAAAAGAGATCGGCCCCGGCCCCGTAGCGTCCGTATCGTTTGCGGACGTTGTGAAGGGCTCCTTTGACCGTGACAAGGTGAAAGACAAGATCGTTTTCGTCGGGCTCACGGCGATTGGCTTTGCGGACGATTACTTCGCGCCGACTTCGGTGTCCGGCGCTAAGATGACCGGGGTCGAAATTCACGCCCAGACAGCGGAAATGCTTCTGAGAAGCGCGTATCTGGCTCCACAGACGACCCAGTCGACGATTGCGATCATCCTGGGCCTCACCTTGATGGCTGGCGTCCTGTTGCCTTTCTTCCAACCTGTTCTTGGGTCGATCGGAATCCTGTTTGTCTTCTTCCTCTACATCGTTGCCAACATCTGGCACGGCACAGAGGCGGAGGGTGTGATGGGGCGTGCAGAGACCTTTACGGTGTGGAACAACGTCTTTCCCGGGGCTGCACTGCTGACCGCCTATCTTGGAGTGATCCTCTACCGGGTAGTCTTTGAACAAGCGGAGGCGCGCGCGACACGTGGGGTCATGGGCAAGTACTTGTCGCCCGCAGTCATGGCCGAGGTGCTCAAGGACCCAGACCATCTCGAACTCGGGGGCGTGAAGCGGGACATGACGGTGCTCTTTTCCGACATCCGTGGGTTTACGTCTGTGTCAGAAAAGATGGATCCACAGGATCTGGTTACGTTTCTGAACGAATTCCTGACGGAAATGACCGACATCGTCTATGTGCAGGCTGGCGTGCTTGATAAGTACATGGGTGACTGCATCATGGCGTTCTGGGGTGCGCCGCTCATCCAGGAGAACCACGCCATGCTTGGTGTTCGCACCGGCTACGACATGGTGAAGCGTCTCCATCAGTTGCAGGTCATCTGGATGGCACGGGGCCTGCCGAAGCTGAACGTCGGCGTTGGGATCAACTCTGGCCCGATGACGGTTGGGAACGTCGGTTCGACCATGCGTTTCGATTACACCGTGATGGGCGACTCGGTGAACCTCGGATCACGTGTCGAGGGCGTGAACAAGGAGTATGGCACCAACATCATCGTGACGGAATACACCTACGCGATTGTCAAGGACAAGTGGGTGTGTCGGTATCTCGACCTGATCGCGGTTAAGGGCAAGAAGGAACCTACGGCAATCTACGAGGTGTTCCACCCGGTAGGCGAGGAACCGGAAGCCGCGCTGAAGCGCCCCGACGGATTTCTGGAGGGTTGGGACGAGGCCATCAGCCTTTACCGTGCCCAGGATTTTGCAACCGCGAAGGAGCACTTTGAGGCCTTGCTTGACCTCTATTCTGATGATGGACCGGCAATGGTGTACATCGAAAGGTGCGAACTGATGGCGGATGATCCGCCAGGTGAACACTGGGACGGTGTGTTCGTTATGACCCACAAGTAGTTGCTGCGGTGGCAGGACGTGCGTCCAGGACGTTCATGCCACGTCATTGTCTTGAAGTGCCGTATGTCAGGCGGGGAAGAACGGGTTGTGCACACACTCATCCCCGACCGTTGTTGCCGGGCCGTGGCCGGGATACAGGACAGTTTTCGGTGGCAATGTTGCCAAACGTTTGCGTAACGATTCGAGGTGCCGGTCGTAGCCAGCGCGGGCGCTGCCAGCTGATCCGGCGAACAGCGTGTCGCCGCAAAAGCCCGCACCGGCACTTCCCGAGGTGAAGACAAAGGTCGTGCTCCCGACGGTGTGACCAGGTGTGGGCAGGGCGCGCCATGAGAGCCCTTCGATTGCCACTTTGATGCCTTCATCGTCGAAGGTTTGCAATGCGCTTGCCGGTAATCCTTCGACACTCGCTGCATCCGCCTCGTGGATGTGAACTGGTACCCCGAGCTCTTTTTGGAGCGCGACCACACCCCCGGTGTGATCGTGGTGCCCGTGTGTCACGAGGATCGCGACAGGATGCTTGCCGGACTGCCTCGCAGCATTTGCGATTGCATCCACGACATCGTTATCTCCCGGATCGACAATTGCGCATGCGCCACCCTTAAGACCGATGAGGTAGCAGTGGGAAGGATAGTGAGTAGTTTCGCGATGGACGGTCAGGTCACCGACTTGCCAAGGCCCATCCGGTGCGCTGATTGTCTCGCTTGCGAGTGCCCGAAGCGCTGAGGCGCGCAAGCCCAGGGTAGAGGCTAGACGTTCAACTTCCAGATCAGAAGGTCGCCTTGTGTAAACCTCCATAGATTTCACGTCCCGTTCGGTGAGTCCGCACGCGGCGGCGACGCTCGCAACTTCAAGGCCGAGACCCGACCTGGCTTTGCGAATGACATCACCGAACTCATCCTCTAGCGCAATCATTTCATTTCTCCTGCATTGCAGAGGTCGTGGCGGCTGCAACGGATTGGTCTGGCGCGGTACATGACCGCATCCAGAACGACAAACGCCGCTTCCGAGACGGAAGCGGCGATCATGACCATCGTGGTACGCCCGGTAGGATTCGAACCTACGGCCTATTGCTCCGGAGGCAATCGCTCTATCCCCTGAGCTACGGGCGCGTCTCCGGTAGTGTAACACAGTGGCGTGCGTCGGCCGGTTGGCAAGAATGGTAGTTGCGATTGTTTCACCCATGCGGAAGCGACACCGACGAAGTTGCATCGACAGGTGCGTGGTCGTCGTTTGCACCACCTTCGCGGAACTGCATCCGGTAAAGGTTGTAGTAGTAGCCCTCTTGTGTGAGCAATTCGTCGTGCGTGCCTCTCTCGATGATGAGACCTTGGCGCATCACGAGAATCTGCGACGCAGCCTTAATGGTTGACAGTCGGTGGGCGATGACAAAACTCGTGCGTCCGCGCATCAAGGTGTCCAGTCCATGCTGGATCAACTTCTCGGTGGCGGTGTCGACCGATGCTGTCGCTTCATCGAGGATGAGGATGCGCGGGTCGGCGATGAGCGCGCGCGCGAAGCTGATCAGTTGCTTCTGACCTTGTGAAAGGGAAGCGCCTCGTTCATTGACTTCGGTGTCGTACCCGAGGGGAAGGCCGACGATGAAATCGTGCAGGTTGACCGCACGCGCAGCTGCCATGACTTCATCATCGTTCGCTTCGAGTTTGCCGTATCTGATGTTGTCGCGGATTGTCCCTGAGAACAGGAAGGGTTCCTGAAGCACGAGTCCGACCTGACACCGAAGGCTTGCCATGGTGACGGCACGGATGTCGTGGCCGTCGATGGTTATCGATCCATCTTTGATGTCGTAGAACCGCAAGAGGATGTTGATGATGCTCGACTTGCCGGCACCAGTGTGCCCGACGAGTGCGATCACTTCCCCTGGGGTCGCTTCAAGTGAGATACCCCTCAGGACCGGCCGGTCGGGCACATACTCGAAGACCACATCATTGAATTTCACCGAACCGGAGATCTCGCCCAATTGATAGGCATCCTCGCGGTCCTGAACGGCAACCGGAGTGTCCATGAGTGCGTAGACGCGTTCGCCCCCCGCCATGGCGGCCTGCATCGAGTTGTACCGGGCTGACAAGTCACTGATTGGTTCGAAGAAGCGGCCGACGTACGCCAGGAATGCCCAGAGTGACCCGAGGGTCAATTCGCCATTCAGAACCAGCATTCCGCCGAACCAGACAACGAGCACAGTTGCGACCGTCGAGATGAAGGTGATGATCGGGCCGAACCCGGCGGAGAACGTGGTTGCCCGGATGAGGCGTCGGAGGTTCTCCCGATTCACGCCGTCAAAGCGGGCCTGGTTCAGGTTTTCGCGGCTGAAGGCTTGCACCGCGCGGACGCCTGAGATGTTTTCCGCGAGATATGCAGTGACCATTGAGTTCTGCCACCTCACCTCACGGTAGAGGTTCCGGGACCGTGTCCGGTAAAGATGGGTGACCAATCCGATGATCGGCCCGACGATCATGGTCGCGAGCGCCAGTTTCCAATTCAGGGCGAACATCAGCAGGACGATTCCTACGAGAACGAAGAGATCACTTGCAGTCGAAACAATGCCGCTTGTCAGGAAGTCATTGAGCGCGTTGACGTCCCCCGTCATGCGCGACATGATCCGCCCGGCTTCCATTCGGTCGTAAAAGTTGAAACTTAGTCTTTGAAGATGCATGAAGAGTTCGCGGCGCATTGAGAACAGGACGGTTTGCCCCACCCAACTCATGATGTAGGACTGGCCATATGTTGCGACCCAGACAAGCAGCGATGCCGCCACATACCCGATCGACGCGACTGCGAGGAGAGTCAGATTGCTGTTCGCGATTGCGTCGTCAATGGCGATCTTGATCAAGTACGGCCCGGCGAGATTGCCGATGGCGATGCAGATCATGAGGGCTAACGACCAGAGGAGATGAATGCGGTACGGGTGCACGAAGATCCACGTACGTTCGACGATCCGTTGGTCATATGCCTTGCCGAGGACCTCATCGTCGTCATCTTCGCGACGGTGGTTCGGTGGCGGCGGGGTCTGGGCCGGCTTGGCCGGTGATGGCTTTTGGGATGTCATGTGGAGGCCTGGTCAGTCGTTGTCATTTGATTGCGGTTGGTGATGAGGCGATTTCCCGATTTGCGGCCTCGCGTGCCTCATCCTGATCACGAAGCTGCATGTCGTAGATGTCCTGGTACGGGCCGGGGACGGTGATTAGTTCCTGATGTGTGCCCCGCTGGACAATCCGACCGTGATCGAGAACCAGGATCTGGTCGGCGTGGGTGATGGTGGACAGCCGTTGGGCGATGATGAAGGTTGTGCGACCAGCCATGAGTTCACGCAGGGCCTCCTGGATCTGGTACTCCGTCTTCATGTCGACCGAGGCGGTCGCGTCGTCGAGGATCAGGATGCGCGGGTCGATCAGGAGGGCTCGGGCAATCGCGAGGCGCTGACGTTGCCCGCCGCTCAGGTTGACGCCACGTTCGCCGATCTTCGTTTCGAACTGTTCTGGGAGATCCCTGATGAACTCGTACGCCTGGGCCGCTCGTGCCGCCCGCTCGATGTCGGCGATCGAAGCTTCGACGTTGCCAAACGCGATGTTTTCAGCGACCGTTGCCGAGAACAGTAGTGTCTCCTGCATCACAATCCCGACATTCCGGCGCAAGTCTGCGAGGCGGTAATCCTTGACGTCAATGCCATCGACTTTCACCGACCCGCTCGATGCGTCGTAAAACCGTGGAATCAAGCTGGTCAGGGTCGACTTGCCAGATCCGGTATGACCGATAAGGGCGACGACTTCGTTCGGGTTTGCCTCAATGTTGATCTCCTGGATGACCGATGCCGGAGAGGCGCCGGTTCCTTTCAGGAGGGTTCGGTCTTCACGATCACGCGCGTGAACGATGGCCTTGAAGGCGGAAATCTCGGTTGTTGCACCGTAGCCCGGTATGGCAGCAAATGCCTGGCCGTAACTAAATGTGACGTTTTCAAAAGTGACCCGACCGTCGATGGTTGAGCGTGCGGGGAGGCCGGGACGCTCGCGAACCGGTGATGGGGTATCCAGGATTTCGAAAAGGCGTTCGCCTGATGCGATGGCCCGGGAAACCCAGGCGACAATCGCACCGAACTGCCTGGTGGGACCGGCAAGGCGCATGAGGTAACTATTGAAGGCAATCAGTGATCCGACGGAGAGGTGTCCCTCAATGGCTTGAAGACCGCCGTGCCAGAGGATGGCGACGGTGCCCATACTGCTGATGAAGACCATCATTGGAAACACAAGTGACTGAAGGCGGGTGGTCGCGACGTTGCGTTCGAGAAACGCATCGTTTTCCGTCTTGCACTTGGAAACTTCGAACGGGTCCCGGGCAAACGCCTTGACTGGAGGAGTGCGGTCAGTACGGCCCACTGGCGTTGGACCCGGCGGAACAGTGGCTGGACCCGCGACCCATATTGGACGGCGGTGATCCCGATTAGTGGAAGTGTCGCGAGCGAGACCAGCGAGAGTTCCCAACTGAGGCTCAACATGATTGCGAGGATGGAAACGTAGAGGATTACGGTGTTCACCAGTTGCAGGACACCAGTGCCCACGAAAACCCGGCTGTGTTCCACGTCGGATGTCACGCGGCTCATCAGTTCGCCGGTGCTTGCGCGGTCGTGATATGCGAATGACAGCCGCTGGAGGTGGTCGTACAGGTCGTTCCGGATGTCGTACGCAACCCGTTGGCTGACATATTCATTGCAATACGACATGCCAAAGCCGCAGAAACTGCTGACGACGTTTACGACGACGATTGCAAATGCCATCTCCATCAGGACGGTGGAATTGCGTTCGCCGATACCGACGTCGATGACTTGGCGGAAGATTAGCGGCTGAACGAGGTTCAGGATGATCGTCCCGATCAGGCAGAGATACCCGATCAGCGTGAACAGCTTGTACTTGTACGCGAATCGTAGAAGGCGAAGAAGGATCGCCATGAGTTCCCCTCATGCATGGCACGGGCGTCGCCGATACCGGTTGGACAGAATGCCGGCCCCACCAGTCGAACGCGTGCATCCCGCAACGGGTGACCCACGCTTGTGCCATGCGCCGGGGGTTCCGTCTCATGCCCCCGCAGGCGTCATTGTTACATGCCGGTGGCCCCAAGCGGGTCAGTATTTGGCGTCAGTTCATCTTGAACCCGGGCTACGGCCCGATAGCTTCCGGATTGGAAGAGGGGTGTCTTGGTGACGACACGCTCGTACAGGACGCGCCCGAGGATTGCGAGGATTGCGGCTATTGGCACTCCGAAGACCGCACCCCATGGCCCTCCAATCCTTGACCCGACAAGAACCGCGCCGAAGACGACGAGTGGGTGGACTCCCACTGACTTGCTCATGAGGCGCGTGGCGAGCACATTGGCAACGGCGACTTGCAAAGCAAGTAGTGACAACGCAATCCACCATATGGATTCGGGAGCCGAGACAAGACCGAGAACCAGAGGTGGGACGACTGCGATTGCTGGACCGATCACCGGTAGCAGCATGGCGATGCCTGCCAGGATGCTGATCACGAGGACGAACGGAAGTTTGGCAACCACCATGATCGCGGCGTTTCCAACCGCGTAGACGATGGCCTGAACGAGGAGGCTTCGGACGTAGCCACCGAAAGTCCGGTCAACCTGGTCCAGTGCCGAAGAAAGGTCATTCCGGTACCGCGAAGGCGCCAGCGTGCGTATCGTCGCGCCAAATCGGTCTCCGTCGAGCATGATGTAGAACGAGAAGAGAAGGACGAATAGCGACCGAACAACGCCGTCCAGGATTGCCGTGGCAATGGAGAGAGCGTTCCCAAGGATGATGGTCCCAACACTTTCGGCGCGGGCGATTGCTGCGCGGGAGACGGTCATAAGCGCGGCTTCGGCGATGCCGTACGAGATAAGCGTTCCCTTGACCAGTTCGGCTCGGATCTCAAGCCCAGAGGCCAGGTCGGGCAAGCTCGTGCTCAATTGAACGGTCTGGTCGATGAGGGCCGGGATTCCCCAGACGCCTCCGCCGGCGATGAGTAACACGACTCCGAGATAGACCGTCGCCGTGGCACTGGCGCGATTGAGTCCTGCTTGTTCGAGGCGCCGGCAAAGGGGCCCAAGCACAAACGAGACGAGCCATGCAAGCAGGAAGAGCAGGAGGATGTCCGCGAACCGTGTCGCGACAATCCACACCCATTGGAACAACCAGACTGACGCGGCAATAATCACCAGAACCGCGGCGGTTCTCGCCAGGGGGCCGTTATCCACGGAATTTACCGACTCCTGCCCGGCGATTGTATTGCGAATTCGCGTTCGAACGCGTCGGATGCGTGGCGTCGTTACCATTCAGGTTGCGCGGGCCTTGTTCTGGCCCAACGACCTCATGGGAATCCAGCCTCCAAAACACTGGTTCCGGTGGGTGTTTCGTAAGTAGTCGTGCGAAGCAGTGAGGAAAAAGTGAGAATGGCAATCGCGAAGCAGACGAGGCCGCTGTCGATCCAGGATATGGAACAAGCCTTGGGCGCCACCAGGAACAATCTGATCTGGTGGGCAGGACAGGGCAAGATTCCGAAGGCGACGGTTGATGCTCAGGGACGCCAGACCTGGGAACTCAAGGACATCCAGGAGTGGGCGGCTACGGAAGAGGGCCGGGCACTGATTGCAAAGCAGGTTCACTGACGAGGCATTCGCACCGTGACCACCCGACTATCGAAGGTGTTGGAGGCTTGGAATTGATCGCGTTACTGCCAATTACGCTTGAACCCCAACCCGGACAGGTTGCAGTGAGGTGGCTTGGTCAGGGAGGGTTTGCGTTTCGATCGCCGAACGGGGTCACATGGCTAGTGGATCCGTACCTGTCTGACTTCGGTCGGGAGGGTCCAGCCGTGCGTTTGGTTCCGCCTCCAATTGACGCGGGAACGGTGGTCTGCGACGCCGTGCTTTGCACCCACGCTCATAGCGATCACACAGACCCCGTGTCCCTGAGGGCGATTGCGGCGGTTTCTCCCGATGCCCGCTTTTTTGGATGCGCGGAGGCGGTGAAGACAATTCGCGACGATGCGAATGTCGCGTCAAGGCAGGTCAAGACGGTGGTTGTTGGTGATCGGAACGTGTCGGTGCGAGGAATGCGCCAACCGGTGAGTGACGTCCATGCCGATGTCGTCTTTGCAGAACATTCTGGGGACGCGTGCGGGTTCGTGTTCCACGTCGGAGATGGCACCCGGCCATTTAGAATCTATGTCACCGGGGACACTCTCTACAATTCCGACTTAGTGAGTGAAGCGACCCAAGATGTCGACCTTCTTTGCGTGTGCATCAACGGAAAGTGGGGAAATATGTCGGCAGGTGAGGCGGCCCGCTTGACCGGCGAGACCGGAGCCAAGCGGGTTATCCCGATGCACTATGGCGTGATGGCAAACAACACCGTCGATCCGGCAACGTTTGTTGACGAGGTTGCTCTTCAGGGTGTGCAAGCACAGGTGCGCCTGCTTGGAATCGGCGAAAGTTGGCTTTTGAGTTTCTAGATTTTGTTGGGTTCCGCGCAGCGAACGGTCAGCTTGCGGATCCTTCGACCCGCTTCTTCATGGCGTTGAAAAACTGGCCCATGAGAAGCTTTGCTGCAGGTGGCACGAACCGGCTACCGATCGAGAACACCGGCCCTCCGATCGTGGCGTCGCCCTCGACCTCCACCGTCGTAGTGCTATTGCCGGAATCGACGAGCTTGATCTTGCCCACCCCCCGGACCCAGCCGGGGCGACCCTTGCCATCGACGTGTATCTCGTAGTGGTCGGGTCTCTGTGCATCCTGAATGCTGACGTTTCCGTCGTAGGTTCCCTTGAACTGGGCAATCCCGACTGTGAGCGTGATGACGTAGGTGTTTTCACCGGTTAACGTCATCGACTGGCACCCGGGAATACATGCCTTGAGCGCTTCCGGGTCAAGGAGCACGTCCCACACTTTTTCGGGGTTGGCATTGAACGAGAACGTGCCGTCAACTCGCATTGAACTCTCCCTAAAGTGCAAAAGACCCTGTACCCGCGTCGTGTGAGTGGCCCATGGGGCGCCACCACATATCGAGGCAGTTACGCTGCCTTGGATTGTCAGGCGTGGAGCAGCGTTCCAAGGGCGCGTCGCACCATTACTTTCACGAGTTGTGAACGGTAGGCCGCCGGTGCGTGGATATCAGAAAGGCACTCCAGGCCATCGGCGGCGTGCGCAGCGGCTTCGTCGAGGAGGTGCGCTGAAACTGCGTGCCCGTTCAGCGCATGTTCAGCGCCGGATGCCCTGAATGCGACCGATGTGGCGCCCGTCACCGCAATGGTGACCTTGCCAATGTGACCGTGATCGTGGGAGGCCGTGACGGCGACGCCGACGGTTGCGTACCCGGAGGCGGCGTTGCGGTGTTTGAGATAGATGCCCGGCGTGCCGTCACCAGGAACGCGAATTTCCGTCAGGATTTCGTCCGGATGGATCACCGTGGTCAGCATTCCGGTGAAGAAGTCGGCAGCATGGACCGTCCGTGTCCCGTGGGCTCCGGCGATGACCAGTTCGGCGTCGACGGCGAGCGCAGCCGCTGGCCAGTCCCCGGCGGGATCGG
This sequence comes from Chloroflexota bacterium, assembly GCA_014191415.1. Lineage (GTDB taxonomy): Bacteria > Chloroflexota > UBA11872 > UBA12225 > UBA12225 > UBA12225. Next base: position 4,854 of record BJHB01000007.1, on the reverse strand, counting down.
CGTGGGCGAGGCTTCCTCCGAAGGTTCCACGATGGCGAACCTGCACGTCTCCAATCTGGGGTGCCAGTGATGCCAGCAGTGGGGAGGCTTCGGCAACGAGATGGGACTTCTCAATCTCCCGGTGGGTGGTTGCCGATCCGATGATGATTTTCCCGTTCTCGCGGCGGATTCCGCGCAGCGACGAAATCTTCGAGATGTCGATGAGCATCGCGGGCTGCGTAAGTCGCAACTTGAGTGCCGGGATCAGGCTGTGGCCTCCGGCAAGGATCTTGGAGTCCTCGTGGGAACGCAACAGCTGGATCGCCTCCGCGACGGAGTGGGGCGCCTTGTAGGCAAACGGTGCGGGATGCATTGGCTTTTCTCCCTTCGCCCCGGGTGCCCATTCGGGAAGCCGGGGCGCGTCACGCGGTCACTTCATCGGAGGGAGACGAGGCCGTTCAGGCACCGCCGCCCCCGAGGGTATGGTCTCAGTGCGATGCCGCGTCGATCGCGGCCCACACCTTGGCAGGACGCAACGGCATATCGATGTGATGGATCCCCAGTGGGCTGAGGGCGTCCATCACGGCGTTGACGACGGCAGGGGTTGACGCGATGGTTCCGGCCTCGCCAATACCCTTTACCCCGAGCGGGTTATGCGGCGACGGGGTTACGGTGTGCCCGAGTTCCAGATGGGGCATGACGCTCGCCTTGGGGATCGCGTAATCCATCAACGAACCCGAGAGCAACTGGCCGTTCTCGTCGTAGACTGCCTCTTCCCAGAGGGCCTGGGCGATGCCCTGGGCAATCCCGCCGTGGACTTGACCGTCGCGGAGCATCGGATTGATGATCTCCCCACAGTCATCGACGGCAACATATCGCTTGATGTGCGTCTCGCCGGTTTCGCGGTCCACTTCCACGACACAGATGTGCGTCCCGAAGGGATAGACGAAGTTCTCCGGGTCGTACCAATGCTGTTCTTCCAGGATCGGAGTGACACCTGCCGGCAAGTTTCCCGCCATGTAGGCCGCGAATGCGCAGTCGGGAATGGTCTTTGACTTGTCCGGGGAACCCTTGACCCGGAACGCGTCGTCAACCCACTCGATGTCTTCTTCCGCAACCTCGAGGAGGTGGGCGGCGATCTTCTGTGCCTTTGCCCTGATCTTCATCCCAGCCAGGCGCAACGCTCCACCACCGACCGGGGCGCTTCGGCTACCGTAGGTGCCCATCCCATGCTGGACCTTGTCGGTATCGCCGTGGATCACGTCGACGTCGTCTACCTTTACCCCTAGGTCCCGGGCGACGATCTGGGCGAACGACGTCTCGTGGCCCTGTCCATGGGAGTGGACACCGGTGAAGACGGTGACCTTGCCGGTGGGGTGGACGCGGATTGTCGCGCTGTCGTAGAGACCTCCGGCAAAGCCCATCGCATTCGCCGCCGATGATGGCCCTAGGCCACAGACTTCGACGAACGAAGAAAAGCCGATACCGACGAGTTTGCCGACGGCACGCTGCTCTTCCTGCCAGGCGCGCAAGTGCGTGTAGTCAACAGTGTGAAGCGCCTGGTCCAGGGCGAGTTCATAATCGCCACTGTCGTAGGTAAGGGTTCCGTTTGCCACCTTGAAGGGGAACTGATCCTTCTTCACGAAGTTCAGTCGGCGGACGTCCACCGGATCGCGCCCAACCTTGGCGGCTACGAGGTCGATGACGCGTTCGAGGATATACGTTGCCTCGGGTCGGCCGGCGCCTCGATAGGCGTCCGTCGGCGTGGTGTTTGTGTACACGCCGATGACGTGGACCTCGTTGTTAGGGATGTCGTACGGCCCTTGAATAATGCATCCGAAGAGCCATGTCGGGACACCTGGAGCTGCGGTGGATGGATAGGCGCCAAGGCTCGCGTACGCGGTCACTTTGAGGGCAGTGATCTTGCCCTCCTTGGTTGCACCTACCTCGATGTGTTGGATGTGGTCGCGACCGTGGGCCGTGGCGACATAGTTTTCCGACCGGCTTTCGCTCCAACGCACCGGCACCCCAAGTTCCTTGGACGCGAAAATGCAAAGGGCTTCGCCCGCGTAGTAGGGGATTTTTGCTCCGAAACCGCCGCCAACGTCGCCCGCAATCACGCGGATCTTGTGTTCCGGGATCCCAGTGCTGAGCGCAATGAGAAGGCGATGGATATGCGGGTTCTGGCTAGTGACCCAAACAGTCACTTCGCCTGAAGCCGGGTTGTAGTCGGCGACGGCGCAGCGGGTTTCGATGGGGGTGGCGATGAGGCGCTGGTTCACCAGGGTCTGGGAGATGCGCACGTCAGCGTGTTCGAGTGCTCCGTTGGTGTCTCCGCCGACGAGTGACCAGCGGAACGCCTGGTTTCCTGGTGCGCTGTCATGGATGAGCGGCGCACCCGGTGCGACGGCCGCTTCATTGTTGACCACCGCTGGCAGCGGGTCATACTCGACATGAACGAGGTCGACAGCGTCGGCCGCAGTGTTCGGGTCAACTGCGACGACGAGTGCGACGGCCTCGCCGAAAAACCGGACCTTGCCGTCCGCGAGAGGTGGGTACGTCGCAAGCTTCAACGTATCCCCGGTGTTCGTCGTCGGCCATGCGCACGGCATGCCGCTGATGAACCCCTTGACATCCTGATAGGTGTAGACGCCGAGGACGCCCGGATGCGCAGCCGCAGCCGACGTGTCGATCGACACGATACGGGCGTGACCGTGCGGACTGCGGACGAACATCGCCGTGGCGGCGTTCGCCAGATGAATGTCATCGGTGAACTTGCCCCGGCCGGTGATGAGACGTGGATCCTCGCGGCGCCTGATCGATGCGCCGAATGCCCGTGTGGGCGAAGCCACTGCCATTGGGTCCCCTCCAATTCCAACTGACAAGCCGGCGATTGGCGCCGACGGGTTGTTTCCGAATGCGACACGTGGTACCGCGTTGGCTGTGCCCGGTGTTGGCTACGCGCCGACCCCGGTCCCGACCGCCATTGTCTCGGCACCGCTGCGGATTGTCGCTCCGGCTGCCTTCACCGCTTCCACGATGTTCTGGTAGCCAGTGCACCGGCACAGGTTGCCTTCGAGGGCATCCCGGATTTCTTCGTCAGACGGGTCCGGATTGTCTTCGAGGATCTGGACGGTCTGCATCATGAACCCCGGGGTACAGAACCCGCATTGGAGACCATGCTTTTCCCAGAACCCCTGCTGCACCGCGTGGTAGCGCCCTTCTTGGGCAAGGCCTTCAACGGTACGGACGTGCGCACCATGAGCCTGAACGGCGAGGACCATGCATGACTTGACAGACTGACCATCAACGATGACCGTGCATGCTCCGCACTGGCCGGTGTCGCACCCAATGTGCGTTCCCGTCAGGCCCAAGTCATCACGGAGGTAGTCGACCAGGAGTGTCCGTGGCTCAACGGTTGACCGGTGTGCACGCCCGTTGACCTCGACGGTAATTCCGACGTGATTTTCTTCCATCTAACAGCCCCCCAGCTATCGGATTGCGCCTATGATGGGTGCAACAGTCAGCATTGGACAGGACATTGCATCAGACAACGCCCATGCCTATCGTGCGACTGATTGCGGGGAGATTAGCATGCAGATGGTGTGGGATGCGATGGGGTTTTGGTTGGAACGAGGCGACAGGTTCGCCGCCCTTGCCACGGTGGTGAATGTCTACCGGTCTGCGCCTCGTCCGGAGGGTGCGATGCTGGCCGTTTCCGTCCGAGGCGAGCTGGTTGGGTCGGTGAGCGGTGGATGCATTGAAAGTGATGTTGCGTTCAATGCTGCCCAGGTGATTGAAACCGGCGTCCCGCAGCTCCTTGGAATTGGCATTGAAGATGAGACTGCATGGGCTGCGGGCCTCACCTGTGGTGGGGCGATTGAGATTTGGGTGGAACGCCTTGACGGGGTTGCGGTGACGGCCATTGCCGACTTGTGGAAGCGGGCGGTCCCAGCAGTTTCAATGGCTTGGATAGGTGGCGCGCCTGGTTCGCGGCAGGTAGTTGACGCTGGCGCCGTGACCCACATCGCGACTGGTAGCGATGCGCCACCCGAAGCAGTGATGGAAGAAGCAATCGGGCAAGCTCGGCGGATAATCGGCGTGGGTCAGCGCGCGCCTTCGGGCATCCGGGAAATCGTTGCATCTGACGGGATGGTTCACCGGGTGTTCCTTCATGCGTGGCCCCGTCACCCCCGGCTGATCATTTTCGGGGCGGTTCACGTCGCCCAGTCACTCGTCAGGTTTGCTCATGAGGTCGGGTTTGACACCTGTGTGATCGATCCAAGGTCCGTATTCGCTACGGAGGAACGCCTTGGACACGCGGGACAACTATTGCGGGCGTGGCCCCAGGACGCCATCGCGAATCGTCAGGTCGTCCTTGATGACTCGTCGTTCGTGGTTGTCCTTACCCACGACCCGAAGTTGGACGAGCCAGCACTCGGGGCGGCCCTGCGGTCCGACGCGCCGTACATCGGATGCCTTGGTAGCCGGAAGACACAGGAGATGCGCCGGGCCCGGCTAATCAAGCAGGGGTTCAGTGAGGCGGAAGTCAGTCGCATCCGTGGACCGGTTGGTCTTGACCTTGGCGGGCGAACGCCTGAGGAACTTGCCCTTGGGATCATCGCCGAAGTCGTCGCGGTTGCCCGAGGTGGGCGCGTCATTCAGTGAGCTGCCCGACGGTCGGGGGAATGGTTGAAGGCACTGCCAAAGCCAGAACAATTCCGCGGTGGTCCGAACCTTGAAGGGCGAAACGCGCTGGCGACCTATCCTGGGGTGATCGACTTGCCTGTCACGCCAGAGCAATCTGGCATCTACCGTTTCTCCCCGGACGAATTGCCCGCTCGCGACACTCGGGCTACTCTGGTGGAAGGCGAC
>BJHB01000006.1:0-28356 GCA_014191415.1 Chloroflexota bacterium | reverse complement strand
CTCGGGTGGAGTGATCCAAGTACCGCCCTCGCCGTCGCAATGCATCTCCTGTTCATGGGACGCGTCGGCCGGGCAATTGTGGATGGTGATTCCTCCGAGGCCGGTGGTTGGGATGCCTCACGCTACCGCCACGTTGCCGATGCCGTGATCCGCGAGGGCGTCCTGATCAATTCGGCCGCGACCGAACCGGAGATTGGCAGTCCATCGCGCGGGGGCCGTCCGGCAACCAGTGCACACCGCCTTGCCGGTGGGGGCTACGAGATCACCGGCCGCAAGACCTGGACAACCGGTTCCCCGTTGCTTCGCTTCATCGTTGTCTCGGCAACACTTCTCGCCGATCCCGCCGACACCGCGTCCGGCACCGATTCTGACGCGATGGCCCAGGTCCTCATCGACCGTGGTCCGATCTCCCCAGATGGAACCTTTACCGGGCCACCCGGGACCTCGATCGTGGAGACGTGGGACGCCATGGGAATGCGCGCCTCCGGTTCGCATGACTTTGTCATGGACCGGGTGATTCTGGAAGGCGACAGCCTGATCAGCGCCAAACCGTTCGGTCCGCGTACCCCCGCCGCTCCGGCACCCACGATCACTCCGCCTCCCACGGCCACTTCCGGCGCCGGGTGGGCACTCCTCGTGCCATCGGTCTACCTCGGGGTCGCAAGGGCCGCCCGCGACGAAGCCATCCGCTTCGCCCGTGACCGTCGTCCCGAACCACTCGGGGGCGCATCCATCGGGTCACTGCCGGTCGTGCAGCGCACCATCGGCGAAATGGAAATGCTTCTCGCCCAGGCCGAAGCGACACTCTTCGGTGCAGCGACCGCGTGGGATCACGCCTCCCTCGCCGAGCGCGCCACATTCGGTCCAACCCTTGCGGTGGCCAAGTACACCGTCAGCAACCATGCCGTTGCAATCGCCGACCTCGCAATGCGCGTCGTTGGCGGTGCCGGTCTGGCCCGGAGCCATCCGATCCAACGGCATTACCGGAACGTCCGCGCCGGCCTTCATCACCCACCAATGGATGATGTTGCCCTCTCAACCCTCGCCCGCGCCGCCCTCACCGAAGGCGACTGATCAACCTCCGCCAGTCCGCACTTGCCGTGCCCGAAGCACGCCCAGGCCAATCCCTGCCAGCAGACCGGCAAGGTGTCCTTCCCAAGAGATGTATGACCGCGTCGGGAAGATGCCGAAGATGATCGAGGAGTACCAGATCATCGTCAACGCCGCCAGGATCAGTGCCACCGGGCGACGTTCCACGAAACCACGGGCCACCAGGTAGCCGAGAAATCCGAATGCAAGCGCGCTTGCACCCTGGTGGACACTATTTCCCCGACCGATCAGCCAGGTGCCAAGTCCGCCCAGGACCGCCACCGTCGCGATTACCGTGACGAACTCGGCAACCCCCCACACCATGATCAGGGCACCCATCCAAAGCAGGGGACCTGTGTTGGACAGCAGATGCCCCGGCCCACCATGAAGGAATGGTGCGAGCAGGATGCCCCACATCCCCTCGAACTCACGTGGCCGGACCCCGATCTGATCTAGCTGACCGCCAAGGATGAGCCAGTCGAACAGTTCGATGACCCAGAGGATGCCAACGAACCCAAACAGCACCTTGGTGCGCGCCATCAGGCCATCGCGCCACATGCCTCCGGGCGCCAGTTCGGTCCGCAACCGGGTCCGCATCGCCGACTACCCTCCACTGGAACCGACACGAACCGCGCCGGAAAAGCCCTTCATTTCACCCCACAGACGCCCGTTATCTCGTGGGTATACTCGCCGCATGCTTGACTCAGCCGACCAGATAGGGCAGGAACGGACCACAAATGACGGTCCGATCATCCCCCGCGCCACCGACTTTGCCCAGTGGTACCAGGACATCATCGCCGCCGCCGAACTCGTCGACCAGGCGCCCGTACGTGGCTGCTACATCCTACGGCCGAACGGCTACTTCATATGGGAATCAATCCAGCGCGACCTTGACGCCCGTTTCAAGCAGCATGGCGTGCAGAACGCCTACTTTCCCCTCCTGATCCCGATGAGCTTCATCATGAAGGAGGCCGAACACGTCGAAGGGTTCGCGCCCGAACTCGCCGTGGTCACCCATGGTGGTGGTGAGGCACTCGAGGAACCACTTGTCGTCCGTCCCACCTCAGAGACGGTCATCTGGTCGACGTTCCGCAAGTGGATCCGCAGCCACCGTGACCTGCCTCTTCTCCTGAACCAGTGGTGCAACGTCATGCGGTGGGAAAAGCGCCCACGCGCCTTCCTTCGCACCGCCGAGTTCCTCTGGCAGGAAGGCCACACCGCCCACGCCACTGCCGAGGAAGCCCGGCAGTACGCCCTTGAGAACCACGTCATCTACTACGACTTCCTCGAGGAGTGCCTTGGCATCGGCCCGATCGCCGGAGAGAAGCCCCCGCACGAACGCTTTCCCGGTGCCGTGGCAACCTTCACCCTCGAACCGATGATGCAGGATGGACGCGCCCTCCAGACCGGAACCTCACATGACCTCGGTGATACCTTCGGGCGTGCCTTCGACGTCACCTACCAGGGCGAGGACGGACAGTCACACCCCGTCTTCGCGACATCCTGGGGAATGAGTACCCGCACCATCGGCGGGGTCCTGATGGTCCACGGCGATGACCGCGGTGCCGTCTTCCCGCCAACCGTCGCACCGGTCCAGGTCGCAATCGTGCCGGTGCCGGGCCGCGATGACGCCAGCACCCGCGCCGTTGAAACCGCCGCTGCCGACCTCAAGCAGACCCTCACCAAGGCGGGTCTCCGGGTCACCGTCGACTCCCGCCCGGGGCTCCGCCCCGGGGCCAAGTTCTTCCACTGGGAACGCCACGGCACACCGTTGCGCCTTGAGATCGGCCCGCGCGATGTCGAAGCCGGCCAAGTGATGGCTGCGCGTCGCGATACCGGCGAGAAAATGACCGTGCCCCTTTCCGGGATTGCGACCGCGGTCCAGTCGACCCTCGATGCCATCCAGATGAACCTGCGCTTGCAGGCGCATGCCCGGCGCGAAGCCCGCACCTACACCGTGGACACTCGTGCCGAGATCGAGGAGACGGTCTTGAAGGGCTACGCATTCACCCGCTGGTGCGAGTCACGGGAGTGCGCTGCCGACATGCAGGCGCAGTCGCGCGGGACCATCCGATGCTTCCCGTTCGAGAAGCATGGCAACGAGTTCCGCCCAATCCCGAATGACCCAGGACCATGCGGATGGTGTGGCAACCAGGCAACCCGACGTGTCCTCGTGGGGCGTTCCTACTGACCGACCCGCCCAACGTTGCTGATCCGGCCCGAAACCACGGACGCCGGCTTGATGACCACAAACTGGTCGCCAAGCCGGCGTCTTCATGTCACTGAGACCGGATGCCAGCGCATTCGGTCTCGGAGCCAGGCGGTCAGACCGCGACTGCCGGTGCCTCAATCGCCAGGCTGACACCCTTCTTCGCTGCGAGCGAATCAAGCGTCTCGGCAATCCGTGCCCGGGTCAGCACGTGGCGGCGACGCCCGCGCTCCACTTCCGCAACGAGGCCTCGTGAAAGGCCAGACGCTGCGGCCAGGTCGCGCTGCGAGACCGCAACGATCTCCCGGCGACGTCGCAACTCATCTCCATCCGGCGCGCTGTCGTCCGGAGGCAGGGGCGCGCGTGGTTCCGACCGGCGACGAACCGCGGCGATCAGACGCGCCGTGGGAGCCTCAACCGCCGGTGCCGCCTCTTCGGTCTGGCTCTCGGCGCTGATCGTCTCGGTCGCGACCTTCGCCACGACCTTCGGGGTACTCGTGGTGGGCGCGGCTGGCGGACGTACCGCTCTCGGTGCCGTATCGGGTGCTGATCCCGCTGCCAATGAAGCCGGCGCCGGAGCAGCGGCGACCGGTCGGACCGGGACCGGGTTCGTCATCGCCACGCCAACCCCGCGGGCAATCAGCCACCCGGCGGCGTCGCGGAGGTCGTCGTTGAATGAGTTCTCCGCAATCTCACGCAACCGAACGTATGCATCCCCCTCAACGGTCAGCGCAACCGACCGCGTGAAACCGCGCCATCCCGATCCGGAAACCGGCAGCGCCATGCCTCCATCGAGTTGCTGAAGGCCCACTTCCAAGGCGGCCAAGGCCCGGTTGATCACCGTTCCATCGCCAACGCGTAGCCGTTCGAATGCCGGCGCCGGAACCCGACAACTCAGTACGCGTCGCACCCCACCGATCGGAGCCGTCGTCAATGGTGTCGGAACCGCAGGCGTCGTAATCGGTGCACCTCCCGTGGACCAGAATGTCTCCGGCAGGCGCAGCCAGAGGTTGGCCACGATCGGATCCACCCCGATCTCGCGGGCAGCTTCCTCAATCGTGAGACCCTGGATGCGAACCAATGAACGCAGGCGGGCCATCCGGTCAGTCGTGGTCGAGGCAAACCCCGATGTCGGGCCACCCTCGGGCACCGGCAAGGCTGCAGCAACCGGTTCCTCCCCCAACTCCCCGGTCACGTCCCACACATCTTCGACAGGCGCTTCATGATCGGACGCAATTGCGTCATCCGCGTCGTCGGGCGACGTGATTGGCGACACCATCTTGTTCTCTCCTCGGGGCACCACTTGGGTGCAGTACTGATCAGATCGGTAATTTGCTGGCTCGACTACAACAGTCGCGGTTGGATCGTCTCGGGCGATGGAGATGCAGCACGGAGTTCACGGGCACAGAACTGCGCCTCGGCACAATCAAGCTCCGCCTTGCGCAGTGCCTGAAGCACGCACTCAAGCCATCGGGCCACATCACCATCCGCATCCGTCGACAGTTCCTGGGCAAACCCAAGCGTCTGTTCGATCGACTGCCCGATGTGATTGACCTTTTGCAGCAGACTTGTTGCCCCGGCTCCCGCCAGCATCACAGAACTCCTCGCCAGTACCAGGCAACGACGCGAATGAACCCGTCTGCGCTTTGCCTTGCGACATCTGAACGCATCGGTCGCGGTCGCGTTTCGGGACGTGGAAAGCCCGTGGATAACTCCCGGATTTCCCCATCGGGGGCAACGCATTCGGATCACCGAAGTTGCACGACGCGACGGAACCGGAACTGGATTCGCTCCACAAAACCATCGCGCATCGCCCTCGGATTCAGGGTCTGTCGGGATGCGGAAGAGACGTGATCGTCATATGCGCCGGGAAGGACGCATACGGGAATCCGTACCAGAGTGCGATCGTCTTGCGGCTAGGCGCCGCCGAGGTATCGCTTGAAGTCGAGAGCGAGTTCCACCGGGTCGGGCAGGAAATACGGGGCCGGTTGGTTCTGCGGACTGATCATCACCCGCAACAACCACGGACCCGGACGGACCTTTGCCTCACTCATTGCTACCGACAGGCCAGCTGCCGTGCGGATGTCCGTTGTGGAAAAATTGCAACCCCGGGCAATCGCGGTCAGGTCGAGTGAGGACGCCGCCGTCCGCTGTCCTCCGGTCGCCGCATACTGCCCGTTATCCAGCACGATCAGGATCAGGTTCTCCGGCCGCATCAACCCGATTGTCGCTAGGGTCGAGAACCCCATCAACAGGCCACCATCACCCTCGATTCCCACAACTCGTTCATGCGTCTTGGCATTCGGTGAGAGGGCAACGCCAAGGGCAATCGCCGGCACCAGGCCCATCGCATCCAGGACGTAGAGGTGGTTCGGTTGGCGACCCGTCACCAGCAGCATCTCGCGCACCATCGTGCCAAGGGCAATAACCAGCGGTTCGGTCGGAAAGGCCCGCGCAATCGCGGCAAGGGCTTCCAGTCGGGTCAGGTCGTGAGACAGTGGTGTGGTCATGATCTCTCGGTACCGGTAGGTGGGACGTCAGGCCGGTCAAGCGCAACGGTCAGTACAGCAGGTTCACCAGCAGGATGACGGGACGGTGCGTCATCTCGGCGTGTTCCCACGCACCGACGATGCTTGTCGCCCACCGGTCAATCGGTACCCGTTCGTCCAGCACAAAGGTGCGCAGGTCGGCCGCGTCAAGGATGTCATCGACGCGTTCGCAAAGCGTGTGGATCATGCTGTTGTATTCGTTCAGGCCACCCCGCTGCGAGACAATCAGCAGCATCGGCAGGTGATACGGCTGCGCGAATGTCGTCAGCGCGGTCAGGGCATTGCCAATGCCATTGTCCTGGACAACCAAAAGCGGCCTCGCACCCCCGAGGACCAGGCCTCCGGCGATGCCGATGCCCTCCTCTTCGCGCGTCAGCGGCGCACTCACCCACGCACCCTCGCGGGCACGCGTCTCGATCATGTCGATGACTGACTTCAGCGTGCTACTCGGAATCCATAGCACGTGCGTCGGAGCCAGATGTTCAATGGCCTGGTTGACGGCGTCGCAACGTGCCGCGACAACCGCGCGCGAATCAACACCAAGTGCGCTTGTCAGTGGGGGCATTTCCGGAAGTATACGGACGGCATCGCAACCGGCGTCGCCACGCTACCTCTCAACCAGCTTCACCCGCCCACGACGTGGTTTCACGTGAAACCAATCGGCATGGCGTGGTGCCCAAATGACCGGAGGCATCACTCAGCATGTCACCGAAATGCCACGGTGGGTGGCGCATGGTTTCACGTGAAACCATCCCAACCAACATGCGAGCGCATCCGGGGCCGAACGCTCTCACGTGGACGTCACGCCTCGACGAGTGAAGGAACCGCCGCCGGAATGGCCTCGAGGAACGAAATCACCGCTGCGATATCGGATTCACGCGTTGACGCACCGGCTGCCAACCCAACGACCGAACGCCCCGCAAACATCTCAACCGTCAATTCGTCGACCGTCTCAATGTGAAGGGTCGGGCAATGTGGCTCCGAAACCCGCACCAGCTGAATCGTGTTGGAACTGTCCCGCCCGCCAACGACGACCATCATTTCCACCGAGGATGCCAGCGCCACAGCCTCATCCTGCGCATGCAGCGTCCACCCGCAGATCCGCCCACGGTCCTCATAGTGATCGGCCTTGGTGCGCAAGACCTCCACAAGGTCCACGTAATCAGCCTGCAGGACCGTCGTCTGCGCGATCGATGCCAGCTTCTCGTAATGAGGAAGTGCCTGCGCCTCCTCAAGCGTCTCGATGATGAACCCGTGGTCGGTGTACGCCACCGTCGCACGTGCCTCAGGATGGTTCCGGTGACCGAAGATCACCACCTGGTACCCATCATTCTCGAGTTGCACCGCAATCTTCTGCACCGCAGTGACAATCGGGCAGGTGGCGTCAATCACCTTGAACCCGCGCGCCGCCGCATCGGCAAATGCCACCGGCCCCTCACCATGGGCGCGCATGATGATCGTGCGTCCCTCGAGGTTCCCCTCGGCAATGTCGGTCTCGGAGAGTTCCCGCACACCCAGCGAAGCAAGTTCGCGCATCGCCGGAGTGTTGTGGATCAGCTTCCCGGAGAGATAGATCGTCTCCTCACCTGTCTGGGAAGCCTTGACCGCGCGGTTCCAGGCCCGCTTTACGCCACCACAGAACCCCGAGTAGGTTGGTGCACGCCGAACCTGCATCATTCACACTCCTGGGACTGGTTGGCACATTCTAGCAACGTCCCAGATCAAATCAGGGTCAGGAATGCGTTCCGAAACCGGAACACACCGGTCACCCGATGCCCAGCCACGGTCCGAAGAGCGAGGTCACCAGCATCAGGATGGCCAGTGATCCGATCACCACGGTCACGACCCAGGCCAGCGCGCCATGGACCGCACCGTTCGCATGCCTCCCCATCAGTTGGCGGTTTCCCGCCATCCGGGTGATGAACACCAGCAGCACGGGCAGGATGATCCCGTTTACCGCCTGCACCACGATCAGCAACCGGATGACCGGTATGCCCGGCACAAGCGCGATCATCGCACCTGCAGCAATAAGAACCGTCAACAACCCATAGAAGATCGGCGCCTCGGAAAAGGTGAGCTCAACCCCGCGTTCAAAGCCGAATGCCTCGCACACCGATGCTGCCGTTGCCAGCGGCAGCACACCAGCCGCCAGCATTGACGCACCGAAGATCCCGACACCGAACAGGTACGACGCATACGGCCCCGCAATCGGGGCCAGCGCCCTCGCGGCATCCTCGGCAGTGGCAATCTCCACACCCATCCCGCCCGGTGACGACGCAAAGATCGTCGCCGCCGTTGCCACGATGATGCAGATCGCCACCAGGATCGAGAACACGCATCCGGCCAGGACATCGGCACGCGCGTAACGCAGGTCCTCGGCGGTCACGCCCTTCTCTACCACCGCATCCTGCTGATACATCTGCATGTACGGGGAGATCGTGGTGCCAACCGTCGCTACAAAGAGCAGGATGTACCCAGCATCCATTCGCACCGTCGGCACCACCGCGTGTTGCAGCACCTCACCCCAGTCGGGGTTCCCAAGTACCGCTGAAATCGGATACGCCAGACTCACCAGCGCGAAGGCAAGGAAAAGCCGCTCCACCCTCCGGTAATCGCCGTAGACAATCAGCCACCACACCAGCGCCGCCATCGCCGGGACCGCAAGGAAGCGGGGCACCCCGAACAGGTCGGCTGCCGCGGCGATCCCCACGAACTCGGTGACCGTGACCCCGCCGTTGGCGATCAGGAACCCAGTCATGGCTACCACCGACCAGCGTGGTCCGAACTGTTCCCGGATGAGGTCTGACAGTCCCTTGCCCGTCACGGCCCCCAGACGCGCGCACTGTTCCTGCACCGCCACCAGCGCGAAGGCAGTCACGACCATCATCCAGATCAGGTCATAGCCGTACTTCGCCCCAACGGACGCATACGTGGCGATGCCACCGACGTCATTGCCAGCAGTCGCCGCAATGAGACCCGGTCCGAGGGCAGTCAGGTAGAGACGCCACGACCGACTGCGGCCACGCGCACCCTGACCCAGACGTGCAAGTCTCGCCCACATCAGGGTCTGCTCACGATCTCACCACGGCAGGTCACTTGTGGCAGGCACGTCAACGGCAAATCGTTCTCTCCGGTGCATCGGTTACACACATTCCCGAACAATCCGGAACCACACTCTCGTCATTCCGGAACGGGAAACGTGGCTAGTGGAAGATGCGCGGGATCCGTGGCCGCCACTCATTGGGCAGCAGCACGTCAATGGCGTCGTCGACGGTCACGATACCCAGCAGGCGCCCATCATCATCGACCACTGGCATGGCAACCAAGTCATAGTGCGTGAACTCGTCGGCAACATCGTCCGAGCTCATGTCAAGGGTCAGCGTGATCACTTCACGCACCATGAAAGAATCCAGCCTCGTCTCCGGTTCCGCCAGGACCAGGTCACGCAGGGTCACCGTCCCGATCAGGCGACCGTCCGGCTCACTCTCAAGCACGTACAGGTACGGCATCTCATCGGGAAGCCAGTCGGCCTCGCGCAGGCGCTTGATTGTCTCGGCAACCGTCAGCGTTGACCCAACCGAAAAATACTCGGTGGACATCAACCCACCAGCGGTATTCGGCGCGTGGGCAAGCAGGCGGGAGAGATCAGCCGCCTCATCGGGTTCCATCGCATCAAGGAGGTCCCGAGCCTCCTCGCGTGGCAGGTCTGCAAGGATGTCCGCAGCGACGTCCTTCTCCATCTCGTCCAGGATGTCGCCAGCCTTCTCGTCATCAAGCGACGTCAGCACCGCAGCCTGGACCTCGCTTGGCAACCACTCCACCACGTCGGCCGCCCGTTCGTCATCCAGGGCTGACAGGACTTCCTGCGTCTGGCGATAGCCCAGTTCGGCAATCAGTTCCGCCAGGTCCGCCGGATGCATGCGCGCAAGGTTCGTGTGATCGACGCGCAACTTGACACCCGGGACGTCCGACGCAAAGAACTCAACCTGGTCCCACGAAATCACCACATTCGCCGGGAACCGGTTCCGTACCGACGGCACCATCCAGCGTGGAACAACCCGCGCCAGGAAACTACCCACGCTGATGTCCGCCGCCGCCACGCGCCACCCACCTGGCACCCGCGGGTCAGGTGCGAGCTGAACGTCGTTGATCCGGACGACGCGCCGTCCGTCCACATCAACCACCTGCTTGTCCAGGACGTCCCCGCCCACCAGCAGTTCGCCATCGCGACGAGTAAATGGACGCAGGTCAAGCCGGGAGCTTGCCAAGGTGACGCCGGTCGGACCGAACTCGCGCACCGACATCCACGGTACAAAGACCGAATGGGTGCGCAATCCTCCCATGCGGATGACCAGTCCGGTCAGCGGTGGGAAGAGTTCATCGCCAGCTTCAAGGACACGGGCCACCACATCGTGCAGGCGCCCGATGTATTCACCGGCACGCCCGTGGACGGGTGCACCCACGGTCTGGGCGACATTCAGGACATGGACGGGCGTAACTAGAGACACCGCCGTCGTTTCCTGACCCGTTCGTCACGTTCATCATTTCCGTACGCCGGATGCAAGCGTGACAGCGCGTCATGGATTGCATCGCATTAGAGGATAGTCCGACCTCCGTCAGACTGCAACTGCCGAACCGGCCCCATCGGGTAGCCGGTTCGACAAGTGCCGTTCACTTGCACCTACGCCGGCACGAAATAGGTCGCCAGCGCGACGATCACGTACAGGGCCAGAAGTAGCAACCCCTCGTACCAGTTCGACTCGCCGTCCAGTGACACGAACGTCACTGCGAAGACTGCCAACGCCAGCCCGAAGAGTTCGAATGGATGGAATACCAGGTTCATCGGGGCACCAAGGACCCACGAGAAGAGGACCAGCACTGGCGCTACCAGCAAGGCAATCTGGACACTGGAATCCTTCGCGATGTTGATCGCCAACTGCATCTGGTCACGACGCGCGAAGACCACCGCCGAGAAATGTTCGGCAGCATTTCCGACCACGGCAACCACGATGAATCCCACAAAGAGGTCCGTCATCCCCATCGCCCGTGCCGCGCCCTCGACCGCACCAACGAGGATCTCGGCACCGATCGCCGTCAGGGTCGTCGCCAGCAACAGCAGCAGCACCGCCGCATTCGTCGACATGCCGTGCGTTTCGTCACTGGCATCGCCAGCGTCGGCGAGTTCCGGCTCACTGAACACATCGGCATGGGTGCGCAACGAAAAGATCAGTCCCGCCACATAACACCCAAGCAACACCAGTGAGGTCGCCAGGCTCAGTTCGTCAAGCGCAAGGTTGCTCGTCCGCAGGTCACCAAGGATCGTCATGTCGTAGACCGCCGGCATGACCAGACCGGCAACCGCGATGAACAGCATCAGCGACTTCGCACTCGCCCCCGTCGCACTGAACTTCTGTGATGTCCGCCCAATGCCACCGGCAAACATCGCGGCCCCGAGGACAAGCAGGGTGTTGCCGAGGATCGAACCCGCCACGGAAGCCTTCACGACATCCGTCAGGCCAGCCGACAGGGCAAATCCCGCAATCAGCAGCTCCGCGCCATTCCCGAACGTCGCATTCAGCAATCCACCAATCCCCGGCCCGACACGCCGGGCCAGATCCTCCGTGGCGTGACCGATAAGGCCCGCCAGGGGAATGATCGACAGCGACGATGCCGCAAAGATCCACACGTCACCGGCGTGCACAATCTCAAGTGCGACCGCGACAGGCAGGAACAGCAGCAACAGGTTCAGCCGGCTCCCAAAGATTGCCGGGCGCAATTCACTCAGCACTGATCCCTCCCTGAAAGGGGCAACGCACCTTGCACCCAGTGGCACATGGGGTCACGTGTAGTCGGGCACCCGGACAGTCTGACGGCACGGGTAGCCGCGACCACGGAACGCCTAGTTGTGTTCCTGGATATACCCCAGGAGGATCTGGTCGACAACCTGTTCCACTGGGGCCAGGTCGTCCGTGAACACCTGTCTCGGCAATGCTTTCGCAAATGCGCAGGCTTCCCCGCCTGAAACAGAAATCTGACCAGGTGGGACGTATTCGCACATGGTTGTCGATGCAAGCGCACCTACTTCACGCAGTTCAGGCCGGTCCAAGGCAGCGATGTTCGCGCGGAATGCATCAAGCGAACCGGGTTCACGCGTCCCGACGACGATGCTGTTGATCGCCCTCGGGACGTTGATCACGAAGACCGTCGGGTAGACATCGCGCATCGTGCTTGCCAGCACATTCACCAGCCGGTAGTCGGTCTGCGTCCGTCCAACATTAATGACCGCGACACCACCGGGCTTGAGGTGCTCCCGCATCTCGGTGAAGAACTCCCTCGTCACCATGTGGAAGGGGATGTACGGTTGCCGGTAGGCATCAACCCCGATCATCCGGTACTGCTTGGGGGTGTTCCGCAGGAAGTAGCGGCCGTCCTGAGGGATTGCTGTCAGGTTCGGCATCGTCATCCCGAAGTACTGCCTGCCAACATCGATGATCGCCGGATCGATCTCCACTCCATCGATCGGAATCGGTCCGTAGACCTGCGTCATCTGCCGAGGCGTTGTCCCGGCAGCACTGCCAAGCAGCAGAAAACCGTCGACGTCCTTCATGCGCGTCCCCGGTGAGAAGTAGGGCGCCACCATGAAGTAGTCCCATGGACCACCGGTCAGGAAAGCAGTCGGGTCGTAGATGGAATGGATCGCATGTCCCTCGTTCAGAACCAGATCAGTGCGCGTTCCCTGCTTCACAACCTGGATGTAGTTGTAGGCAGACTCGCCCTCCCAAAGCAGTTGGCCATAAGGTTGCGCCCTCACAATGCCCCGTGGCAGCACGCCCATGGCAAGGATTGCCGCCAGGCAGACGGTGTACGCCACGAAGAGACGGGGCGTCCAATCGCGGATTGGCGCCACCCAAGGCCCCTCTCCGGTGATCCCCGCCCGTCGTTCCTGAGCCAATCCAACCAGGCTGGTGATCAGCAGCAGCGCCGAGAGAAGCACGAAGGTCCGGTCGGTCCCCACCGTTGGGATCAGGAAAAGCACCGGCAGGTATGCCCCCACCAGGCTTCCCAAGGTGGAGATGGCGTAGAGACGGCCCGCCGTCTTTCCCGCGCCAGCCACGTCAACCACCGCGAGACGCACGGTCCACGGGGAGACGCAACCGAGCAAGGTCAGCGGGATAAGGAACAAGCCGACAACACCAAGGAGTGATCCCCAGAACATGCCGAGCGAAACCGAGGCAAACCCGAGACTGGAGAAATAGAGGATCGGCTTGGCGAGATACGGCACAACCCCTATGAAGATCGCGGCAAAGGCGCAAACGTGATAGAGGGCGGCCCGCACCGGCAACCGGTCGGACAGCAATCCTCCCAGCCAGTACCCGGCCGTCAGGTAGAGAAGGATCAGGCCGATCACGTTCGCCCAGATGAACAGCGACGTCCCGAAATACGGGGCGAGCAATCGAGAGGCCGTCAGTTCGCACCCCAGGACGGTCATACCGGAAACGAACACAAGAATCTGAAGCATGATCATGCGCAGTATAAGGAACTGCTACGGAACCCAAACCGGGGGACAGAGTGAAAGGCCCCATCCCCGGTGTCTCAATTGCGTTCGGTATCCCCGGCAGTCAACTCCCCAGGAAACTGTCAATCAGGCGTCCGGTCAGGTAGTCGCGCACGACAGACATGTCCTTGACCGTGTCGACCGCCCGCCAGAACGCCGCGGTCTTGTAGACGCGCAGGTGGCCGGTCTGCGCCAGATCCGGGAATGTGCTCTCCTCATGATCACCCTTGTCCGGAAGCATGGCCCGCACCACCGGATCAAACACGTAGACCCCACCGTTCACCCAGTACGGCAGCACCGGTTCCGACCGGAACCCGGAAACCCGTCCGTCGTCCTCGATATCGACAATCCCCACCACGCTCTTGAAGGGAACCACCAGCACGGTCGCCTTGGCCCCGGTCTGGGCGTGCGCCTCAAGCATCGGCGCCAGCGGAAACGCCGTCACAATATCGCCGTTCGTCGCGATCACTGGTCCACCGGTGTCTTCAAGTTCATTCCACGCGAGCTTGATCCCACCCCCACGACCCAGCGGATCGGCTTCGATCGCATAGCGGATCTCAACTCCGAACTTCCGACCGTCACCAAAATAGTCCTGGATGACATCCGCAAGGTAGCCACAGGAAATGGCAATCCGCCGGACCCCTTGGCTGGCGAACCAGCGGACCTGATACTCGAGAATAGGCTTGTCAAGGATCGGCACCATCGGCTTCGGCCGGTCATCGGTGTAGGGGCGCAAGCGTTCACCCTTGCCACCGGCGAGGATGATGACCTGCGGTGGCGGGCCACCCGGAATCTGTGTCGACATTGGCGTTCTCTTTCGAGGCCCCCGGACCCATTCGCGGATCCGGAGACGTGGATTGTTCCGGAACCTTTGCCCATCCGGATTCACGTCCGGTCACCTGACCGGTATCGTTCGTCCGGGCGGGACGTCCCGTCCACCACTACAACGCGCCCATGACCGTCATTGACACCCTCATCGCCGCCTTGCCCACCGATCCCTCGTGGGCAATCGCTACCGTCCTCAGTTGGTGGCTTGTCACGTGCGTGGTGGTCGTGACGTTCCTCAAGGTCCTTGCCGTGATTGAGGGGCGGCTCTTCCCGGTCAAGCCACGTGCACGCCTGACCATCACCAACGATGCACCCACCCGGCAATTCATGACCCGTGTCCTCATGCCGGGTGACGCACCCGTCAAACGCCCCGGGATAGGCCGCCTCATGGTCGCGTTAGTCAGCGTCCTTGGGATCAGCGCGATTTCTGCGTGGGTACTAACCATGATTCGTCAGGGCAACTGACAGGACCGGCAACCGCAACTACCCAGCTGCAAAGGCACGCACAACCCGCAGTGCGTCATCAAAGGTCGCAACCGCCTCGACCCGGACCTTCGTGGACGCCGCCTGTGCCTCGGCAAGGTTCTCCGTGGGGACCAGGAAGAGTTCGGCACCCGCCGCTTCCGCACCAAAGACCTTCATCCGCACACCCGAGACACCACCCACCTTGCCTTCGATGGTCAGCGTGCCCGTGCCCGCAACCCGGTGTCCGCCGGTCAGGTCGGTCCCGGTGATCCCTTGGTAAATCCCCAGCGAGAACATCAGACCGGCACTCGAACCCCCGATGTCATCCGTCTTGATGGTCACGGTCACCGGCGTCTCAAAGGCGAAGACATGTGTCAGCACCGCGATGCCTATGCGGGCACGCTTCGGATTGTCCGGATACGCACCAAGGGGCACCCTCACCTCCTCAGTCCCGGCGCCCCGGCGGACGGT
Organism: Chloroflexota bacterium; assembly: GCA_014191415.1. Classification (GTDB taxonomy): domain Bacteria; phylum Chloroflexota; class UBA11872; order UBA12225; family UBA12225; genus UBA12225. Next base: position 13,190 of record BJHB01000006.1, on the reverse strand, counting down.
CACCGGCATGGAATCCCCTGGTTGATAGGCGGAGGTCGCCGCAACCAGGTCAGTGGCCGTCTGGATCGGGGTATCCCCGACCTTGACCACGATATCCCCGGACATCAGGTGACCACTCGCCAGGCTTCCTTCCAAGAGGTCCTGCACCTGCGCGCCCTGCCCACTGATCGCCACCGGATATCCCGCCGCCCGCAGTGCCACCACCTTGGCAACCGTCTTGCTCTCATCCATCATCTGGGTCGTCATGCGTGCGTACTGTGACGGGGTCAGGGTCCGCGGTTGCAGTTCGTCACGCGGGACCATCAAGGACTTCGGGTCGAAGTACGAAATCACCCATTCACGCGCATGCGCCGGCGTCAGCATGACGGTGGTCAGGTAGAGGGCCCCGTGACGCAACCGGGGTGCCGGATCAACGACTGCCTGCACATCGACAACCGGACCGGGCCGCTCCAGTGAATACGGCGTCTCGATCATGTTCAGCCCAGCCCAGCCCAGCGTGGAAACGCCAATCGCCAACGCCGACCACACCACTGGTGCCTCGATAACCTGAAGCCAGTGTCGGACGCGGGCCCAGGGTCCGGACGCCGGGGGCACCTTCGGTGCCTCGCCCGGGACTTCCTCATACGTCATGCCGATCCACCATCCGGGACCGCTCCGGGGCCCCTTCAAAGTCTAGGGTGCCGTACCGGCACCTCGGAACCGCCCCTGACGCAGCAGTATCTCCGACATGCTAGGATGCCCACATGGCAGATGCCGCTTCAACTGTTGTCACGGTCATTCTCGGGCTTGCCCTCGTCGCCGTCGCCTACGTCATCATCAGATCGGCGCGGATCGTTGACGAATACAAGCGCCTGGTCGTCTTCCGGCTTGGTCGGAGTGTCGGCCAACGCGGACCGGGTCTCGTCCTTCTGGTGCCCTTTTTGGACACCGCCACTGAGATTGACCTCCGCGAACAGTTCATCGAAGTCCCGCATCAGACCTGCATCACGCGTGACAACGCACCGATCGACATCGACTTCCTGATTTATACCAAGGTCATGGACGCCGTCCTGACCGTCGTGCAGGTCCGCAACTTCGCTGGTGCCGCCCAAGGACTCGCCACGACCACCCTGCGTGCCGTCATCGGTGACATCCTCCTGGATGATGTCCTGGCGCGCCGCGAGGAGATCAACGAACGCCTTCGCGCCAAGTTGGACGAGGTCACCGAACGGTGGGGCGTGAAGATCACCAGCGTCGAAATCCGTGAGATCGTTCCTCCCCAGGAGATCCTCGCGGCCATGAACCGGCAGATGACCGCCGAACGCCAGCGCCGTGCGCAGGTTCTCGAGGCCGAAGGACAGCAGCAGGCATCCATCCTCGTCGCCGAAGGTGAGAAGGAAGCCTCCATCCTGCGTGCAACCGGCGAGCGCGAGGCCGCAACCCTCCGTGCCGAGGGGTTCGCAACCGCCCTGCAGACCCTCTTCGCCACCGCCAAGCGTGCCGATGCCAACACCATCAGCTTGCAGTACCTGGAAACCATCCGCGCAATCGCCACCGGCCCAGCCCAGAAGTGGGTCATCCCGGCAGATCTGGTGACCGCCCTCGGACGGGTTACCGGTTCCATCGCTCAGGGACAAAGCAAGACGCCCACCGCCTGAACAGGAGTGGGCGTCCCAAGTGATGTTTGCTGACCGGCAATGGTCAGGCCGTCAGGTACTCGCGCAACTTCCGGCTGATCTCCGGGTCACGCAACTTCCGCAGCGCCTGCGCCTCAATCTGGCGGACCCGTTCCCGGGTGAGGTTGAGCTTCTCGCCAATCTTCTCCAGGGCGAAGACCTCGCGGTCCCCAAGGCCGTACCGCATCTCGAGGACCATCTTCTCGCGTTCGTTCAGCACGGTCTCAAGCGTGCGTTCCGCCTCTTGGCGCAACATCCGCTCGTGCGTGACGCCCTCAGGACCGGGCTCAGTCCGGTCCATCACGAAGTCACCGACACTGGCATCCTCGTCATCACCCATCGGCTGGTCAATCGAACTGGGCAACCGCGAGGCCAGGCGAGTCTCACGGATCCGCACGACATCAAGACCGAGCTCGTCGGCGACTTCCTCATCGGTCGGCTCGCGCCCGAGTTCCTGGGTCAGCCTCTGCTGCACACCATTCAGCTTGGTCAGCGCCTCGGAAACGTGCACCGGCAACCGGATCGTCCGACCCTTATCCGCAATCGCCCGAGTGATCGCCTGACGGATCCACCACGTCGCATAGGTCGAGAACTTGTAGCCACGGCGCCAGTCGAACTTCTGGACGGCGCGCATCAGGCCGATGTTGCCTTCCTGGATCAGGTCGATCAGCGACAGGCCTCGTCCGACGTACCGCTTGGCGATGCTGACAACCAGACGCAGGTTGCTGAGCGTGAACTGCTGCCGGGCAGTCTCGTCACCTGACTCGATCCGCTGGGCCAAGTCAACTTCCTGGGCAGCGGTGAGCAACGGGATGTCATGGATGTCCTTGAGGTACTGCCAGACCGGGTCGGCCTGGATCGAACCACCGTCCGCATCGGCACGTTCGGTCGCCTCCACCTCATCATCGGGCCGAAGTATCTCGGATTCGCTGTCAAGCAAATCAATGTTGCTAGACTCGAGGAACTGGCGAACAATTGCCAGTTTGCCGGTATCGAGGACTTCGTTCTCTTCCTCGTACAGGTCCTCGATGTCCTGCATCAGGACGTACCCGACCTCGCGACCGCGGTCGAAGAGATCCTCGAAACCAGCGATCGTGGGCATGGGATATGAGCTGCCCGGTGTCAACGGAACACTCACGTGCGCCCGGCGTGGTCCGCCCTTGGTTGCACGTGGCTTGCGCCCGGCAGGCTTGCTGGCGACGGTCATTGACGACATCTTTATTCGATCCTCAGTTCGGGACCGACGCGAATTGCGCCGCCCCACGTCCTTGGTGCCTCATTGCACACACAACACCACACTGTGGCCGCTTCCCCACCATCAGTCCGACATTCGTGCATAGGCCCTATCCTGCTTACGCTCCCGGATGAGCCCCAGATGGACTGTAACCCTGCCTGTTCCCATTAGTCGTGACAATGACGTGACGATTTGCAGTACAGGCATGGCACACTCGCGCGCGCCGACTGCCTGTTCCACCGATCTCATCGCCCCCATCGAGAGGATGACGGCCCATGACCACACCTGAACCCCGACCCGATCACGACAAGGTTGCACTCATCACCGGCGGAGGTACCGGCATCGGCAGATCGAGCGCCCTTGCCCTGGCCTCCCGCGGCATGCGGGTCGCGGTCAACTACTCCCGTTCCCACGATGATGCCGAGGCGACAGCCGCCGACTGCACTGCCGCCGGAGGTGAAGGGTGGGCGATCAAGGCCGATGTCGCTGATCCCGCCGAGATTGACCGCCTCGTTGCCGAGACCGTCGCCCACTGGGGTCGCATCGACGTCCTGGTGAATAACGCCGGCACGACCGTATTTGTGACCGACTATGCCGACCTTGACGCCCTGACCAATGAGGTCTGGGATCGCATCCTTGGCTTGAATGTCAAGTCCGCCTTCTTCGCCGCCCGCGCCGTTGCTCCTCACCTGCGTGCCGTTGGCGGTGGCGCCATCGTCAATGTCGCCTCCATATCGGCCCTGCGCCCGGTCGGCAGCAACCTGGCCTACAACGCCAGCAAGGCCGCCATGGTTTCCCTCACGCAGTCGCTCGCCGTTGCCCTCGGTCCGTCAGGGATCCGGGTCAATGCCGTTGCCCCGGGCCACATCGAGACCAGATGGCACGCCGGCCGTGACGCCGCTGCGGCTGCCTCACGCGAACGGACCCCCCTTGGACGCAACGGATCCCCCGACGATGTCGGCGGTGCCGTCGAATACCTGGCCACCGCCCCATGGATTACCGGAGAGGTGATCGTCGTCGACGGCGGACGTTTCCTGCGCTAATCCCCGGGTCCGGTCAGGCGTGCATCCGGTGCCTACCCTCCTGCACATCTAGGTACGCCGGAGGCCCCGGTGTGACAGTTGCCGTCACACCGGGGGAATGCGCCTCATTTGCCGTCAGTGAACCCGCGCACGAACTCGGTGACGCGTCCGGAATGGCTGTCCTGCAACTGCACCGTCATTCCACCATCGATCACCAGGGCATGGCCAGTCACGAACTGCGCCTCATCGGAAGCCAGGTACAGCGCCCCATTCGCGATGTCCACGGGCGATCCCCACCGGCGCAGCGGATAGTTCATCTCCTGCAATCCGCGTGAGAACCCGTCAGACTGCCACTCGCGGTTCTGGGCGTCGTGGCTGATGTAGCCGGGGCAGATTGCATTCACCCGCACGTTCTGCGGCCCGAAGTCCACCGCCATCGCCTTTGTCAGCAGGATCAGGGCACCCTTCGCCGTCTCATAGGCCACGCCATTCGCCGCCGCCAATAGTCCGTGAACCGATGAGATCGTGATCACGCTGCCGCCACCACTCGCCACCATGTGCGGGACCGCGTATTTCGCCCCCAGCATCGGTGCCGTCACCATCGCCGCCTGCGCCTTGTTCCAGTCATCCAGGTCAATCGACACCGCGGTTCCGCCGGCATTCCAGTAGGCATTGTTCACCAGGATGTCCAGGCGCCCATACGTGGCAACCGCGTGCTCCACCATCGCCTCGATGTCGGCCGGTTGCAGGATGTCGGCCCGCATGAACGTCACCCCGGCACCATCCGGCGCCTCGGCGGCGATCGCACTTGCGGTCGCCTGGCCCTTCTCCACCTGGATGTCGGTCATGAGGACGCGTGCACCCTCCTCGACAAACCGCTTCACGATCCCCTGGCCAATCCCCTGTGCCCCGCCGGTCACTACCGCAACCTTGCCTGCGAGACGTCCCGTATATGTCGGTGCGCTCATCTGATGTCTCCAATGCGTGCCATTTCGGATGGCCGTTCCCGGCCAGAAGGGTAGCGGCCCGTCCACCATCCGGTGCGTGCCACCAACGCGATGGCCACGAGCAGTGAAAGGACAGCCATCGAGACGATGAACGGTCCCGGCAACCACCATCCATAGATCAAGCCAGCCAGCATCGTCGATGTCGCCAGCACCGCCCCTTCGGCCATGTAGTAGAGGGCGAACCCACGTTCGGTGCGCCCATTCGACGAACCAGGCAACCCCCGCAGGATGGCTCCGACCGCACCCGTCCCGATCCAGTGGAACGTCCCTGCCCCGCTGCGAAGCAGGTATGCCATCGCCCCGACCGGCCACCACGATGCTTCCAGCAACGCGACGTGCCCAAGTACTGTCAATCCCGCCCCAAGCACCAGCGCCATCGTGGTCCCGCGACGGGATGCCACCTGGCCGAGCACCATGTTCAGCGTGATTGCCCCCAGCGCATCAAGGCTCCCCAGCACACCGATGTGCGAACGCGTATAGCCGTGGGCATCCGCCAGCCATGCCGGGGCAAGAACCACGCCAACCTGCGCAGCGGCGATCATCGCAAGCAATCCAACCACCGGACGCCACAGCGTGCGTTCCCGGAGCAGCGCCATGTACCCGGTCTGCGCACCGATCACCGCAACCGGCAAACCTTCTCCGGACACTTCCGGCACTGAAGCATGGCTGCCGACCGGACCGGAACGCTCTCCATCATCAAGGTCATCGAGCCACCACACGCACATGAACGATGCCGTGTAGAACACCGTCGAAAGCACCAGCACCCAGCGCATGCCGAACCCGTCGGCGACTACACCCCCGATCGGTGATGTCAGGACCGTCCCGACCGTAATCGATGCGCCCATCAGGCCAAAGACCCGGGGCAGGTTGCGTCCACCCGCCGCCCCACCGATGTACGCAAGATAGGCCGGTCCGCACAGCGAAACCAGTGCCATGCAGATGATCCCGGGAATGACCCCTTGCCATCGGTCAGCCATCGCGTAGAGCAACGTCCCGACCGGACCAAGTCCCCATCCCACCACCAGTGTCCGCTTCCATCCCAGACGCGTCGCCATCGAAGCCGCCGGGATGGACACCAGGATGCTCAGCGCACTCGACATCCCCAGCAGCAGTCCCACGATTGCCGGTTCGGCACCAAGCCTCTCCAGATGAAGCGGCCAGATGGGCAGGTACACGCCCGTTCCGGCACCCCACAGCATGTTCGCCAGTGCCATGAGCCGGTTGTTGCGGTCTAGGTCAAATGCCTCACGCAGGCGGGCACCCACCCCGGAACCCTGGCCGGTTCCCAGCTCGGTCATCCGGTTCTCCGGCTGGAATCAGGCATCTCGCCGTCAATCGTACGCGGGCCACACGCCACCGGAGTCCGGCCATGCGTGTCTGGGTTACGATGCACGCCGCATTGTCAAGATCACGCCAAGGAGATACCCATGACCGCGAATGCCACGCCTGAACGCACCGAATGGGTATCCCGCGCCGAGTGGGTTGCCGATGGTGTCGCGATGCTTGAGATCTGGTATGGCCAGAATGCCCTTATGGCGTGCTACCTCGTCGAGGGCACCCGCCGTGCCCTGATCGACACCGGCACCACCGATTCCCCCACACAGGCAATTAGCCCCGCCCTCGCCAAACTCGGCCGGCGCATCGAAGACATCGACCTTGTCCTGAACACGCACGGGCATATCGACCATGCGTGGGGCAATGCCGACCTCAAGCGTCACGCCCCCAACGCCACCATTTCCCTCCACGCTGCCGACATCTTCCTGCGCCACCAGACCAGCCTCCTGGAGTTCTGGCACAAGCGACGCCTCGCCGCCGGAGATATCGACGCCGCCGCGATGGCATTCCACACCCAGCGTCTCGCCGAACTCGCCGATGCGCCGGCACACTTCCCCATCCCGGATCGCACCCATGCCGGGGGTGACGTCATCGACCTCGGGGGTGGTCAGACCATCCACGTGATCCATACGCCGGGCCATACGCCCGGTTCGTGCAGTTTCTACGTTCCCCGCGCCCGTGCCCTTCTGGGTGGTGACAGCCTGACTGGCAGCGCCGGTGAGGGACGCTTCCCCCTGCTATCCAATGTCGTGACCTACCGCCAGACCGTCCTTGACGTGCAGCACCTGGATGTCGAGTTCGTCGGTCCCGCGCACAGGTACCCATTCCGACCGCCCGCCAATCCCGTTGTCACCCCGGCGCGCCCCGGCGACCTCGCGCGGACCTTCCTGGCAGACACCCTCACCACGGCGCTCGACATCGAGGCAGGCACCGCCGAGGCATGGCAGGCAAACCGCAACGGGCCACGCCGCGCGCTCGTCGCGGATGCCCTCATCCGTGTCGGTGCCAGACTCGGGATTGACCTGTCCGGTAGCGACCACGCGCGGGCCGCGGTTGGCTTGTGGCTTGATGTCTTCGGCGCACCAACGCACATCCCTGCCTGACCGGATTCCCATCCCGGAGGGACAACCGCCCATATCCGCCCAACGCATGTGTCGGTTCCGATACACCCGATTCATTTCACGAACCGCGTGATAGCGGTCATTCCCAAAGAAATCGGGTGTCCAAACCATGGCTATACTGCGAGTATCGGGATCAAGAGACTTGCCCCCGGGGGAGATCAGCATGACCGACACGTCAATCACCGATGCGCACAATGAAGACGCAGATTCCATCCCTGCCGATCACGACGGCAACGTGGCAGCGGTGATCCTCGATGACGAACATCCGATGGAAGCCCACACCGAGGTGCACACCCGTGCAGCCTCGCCCGCCTTGATTGGCGAGGGATACGTCGCCGGCATCGACCTCGGGGGCACCAAGATCCTGGCAGCGATCTTCGCACCCAATGGGACCATCGTCAGCCGTTCCAAGGTCCTCACCGGCAGCGTCGGTGGCCTCGACGTCATCGACCGGATGGCTGCAGCCGTGCGCGAAGCCGCCGGTGTTGCCGGCCTCAGCCTCTCCCAGATCACTGCAGTGGGTACCGGCGTGCCCGGCCCGGTCAATCCGGACACCGGCGTTGTCCATGTGACCCCGAACATCCCCGGATGGGAACTCATGCCCCTGAGGGATGAACTCTCATCACGGCTCGGGATCCCGGTCGCCGTGGACAACGACGTGCGGGTTGCGGTCATCGCCGAACACGGTGCCGGTGCCGGGCAGGGGGCCCGAAACATGGTCGCTGTCTGGCCGGGGACCGGAGTTGGCGGTGGCATCATCATCAACGGCAAGATCTACACCGGTGCCGACAGCTATGCCGGGGAAATCGGCCACATCACCGTCAAGGTCGGGGGTGCCCCCTGCGGTTGCGGGGGGCGCGGGCACCTTGAGGCCTACTGCAGCCGCACCGCCATCGTGAAGCGCCTGCACAAACTGGTGCGCAGCGGTCACAAGACGCGCCTCACCCGGATTGCCGGCAAGAACATCCTCAAGGCCAAGAGCAGTGACATTGCCGAGGCCGCCTCTCTGGGTGATCCGCTTGTCCTGGCCGTTCTCGAACGGACTGCCCGCTACCTTGCAATCGGGATTGCCAGTGTCTCGAACCTCCTGAACCCCGAACTCGTCGTCCTCGGGGGAGGCGTCGTCGAGGCTCTCGGTGCACCGTACGTCGACCTGATCACCGCATTTGTCCGGGAACAGCCGTTCGCGGCCACGACCGGACCACTTCGGATCGTGCAGTCCGCCCTCGGAGACGATGCCGGCGTCACTGGCGCCGCCATCATCGCGCGGCAGATCCGCAACCGCCATAACAGCGAGGAAACCGCCTGAGAATCCACCCATCTCCCGTCGCCACCTTGAGTGACAACGAGAAACTGTCATCATCAGGGAGGGGAGGCGATGCCCGTGAGCAACATTGGTGCGCGGGCATCCCTGCGCGCCGTTCCCTGACTGGTTCCCGCCATCGTCTCGGTCAGGTCCGCCAGTCCACATGAACCCTTGCGCATCGAGGGTGCGACGCGCGATTGACAAGCAAGACGGGGGCAGGGCTTACCCCGGACCCGGGTGGAACCCACTCCAGACAATTTTCCGTCATCGCCCATGCCCGGGACAACGGGAGGAGGAGGCATTCCCGCCCGGTTCAGCCACCCATCAAGAGGGCACGTAACGACGCCATCGAGTCGACCACGGCACTCGCACCCGCCTCGCGCAGTTGCGACGCCTCGTGCGCACCCCACGTCACGCCAATCCCCAGGCACCCGGCCGCCACGGCCATGTGCATGTCGTGGGAGGTATCCCCAACCACCACGGAATCGCCGGGAGACATCTCCAACCGTCGCAGGGCCATCTGGGCCGGGGCCGGATGGGGCTTCATGTGCGGCACCATGTCGCCACCGATGACCGCATCGAAGTAGCCCAGGCAACCGCCGTCCGCCAGTGCCCGGTTTGCCGCCGCTGCCCCCTTGGTCGTGACCACCGCCAGTCGTCGTCCGGCACCGTGCAATGCACCAAGCAACTCACTGGCACCGTCGAAGAACGACGGCGCGTGCCCGCGCAACTGATGCGCGCGGTAGGTTGCGATAGCCCATTCCATGCGCGCGGCATCAAGAACTTCATCCGGCCCGGTCCACGCCATCCGGATCACCTCATCCAGTGGCGCCCCGATCATCCTGCGCAGTGCCATCCGGTCACACGGCACGTGACCGGCATCAGCCAGCATCGCGTCGATCATGTCGCCGATTGACCCGAACGAATCCAGGAGCGTCCCATCCAGATCAAACAGCACCACCGGACGGATCGCCATCACCCCGGAATCAACCGACATCGTTGCAACCTTCCTCATTCCGCCCAGGGACCGCCGTGTCGGACCGCACGCGAACCGTACCAACCGATCAACTTCAGGCGACTGACCCGAACTCCGGTACTGTTGATCCGTCATGATCGCCATAGCCCCCAATCCAGCCGAACCCGCAACTGCGCGACGCCACCCAGGATCTCCGCGTGCCGTCTTCTTCGATCTCGATGGCACCCTCCTGGCCACCGGATCACACCTGCGTCGGGAAACCGCCAGTGCACTGGCAGACCTCTCACGGACCGGGATCACCATCATCCTTGCCACTGGAGGCTTCACCGCACGAACCCAGGCCGTCGCGAACGCCCTGTGCGATGCCGGCGTCTCGGCAGTCTGGACGATCACCCACAACGGGGCTGCTATCTGGAACCCGACCGGCCAACTCGTCCGGCGCTCGCCAATGCCTCATGCCGCCGTGCATGCCGCGGTCACCGTCAGTGGTCCGACCCTGTGGACGATCTTCGAGGCCGTCGACGACGACGGCAACAACAAGGTCTATTCGGCTGGGCGCATCCGACCCGAACTGGAACCATTCATCTGGGGTCCACCGGCCGGGACCACGACCGACAGTCGAAACGTGCCCCTTCGCCCCCTACCCATCGGGTGGGAAACCCGGTGCACGCGCGCCATCGCCAACCTCCCGGAATCCGAAGCGCCGGCGACCCTCAGTTGCTGGGTCATCGGGACCAGCCGGGCATTGCGTCCCCTCGATGCCAACGTTCACGACACCAACTTCTTCGGTGCCCAGTGTGAACACTGGACAAGCCGTGTCGGGGCAATGATCGGACGTCCACGATCACTGATCGAGGGACGCGACATCAATCCCATGGGAATCACCAAGGCCGTAGCCGCCGCACACGTCTGTGCCGAACTGGGCATTGCACCCGCCGATACCGCCGGCTTTGGTGACGGACGCAACGATCACGACCTGATCGCCTTCGTGGGTGCCGGATATGCCATGGCAAATGCCCATCCGCGCGTCCACGCCGTCGCCACGCGCACGGCACCGCACCACAACGATGACGGGGTTGCCCAGGTCATCCGTGGATGGCTTGCCGGCGACGGGTGGTAGTCTCTCCCGGCACGGCCCGGTTGCTCGCACCAGGCCGGTCCACCGCAGGCTGCTCCGGCATCACGATGACAACCGTCCCACACTCACCCATCAACCTTGGCAACGGTGTCGTGATCCGGCACCCGGTCTTCCTTGCCCCAATGGCGGGGGTCAGCGACGCGGTCTTCCGGCAGTTGTGCCGTGAGGCAGGTGCCGGGTATGCCACCACCGAGTTCTCGCGTGACGAGGCCCTCCTCCGGGGTATTCAGGCCCAAGTGGACCTGATAGACCTCAGCCTGGACGTGCGCCCGGCCGGGGTGCAGATCTTCGGGTCCGACCCCGATACGATGCGTCGCGCCGCTGCCTTCGTCATGTCCCACGCATCCCCCGACATCCTGGATATCAACATGGGATGCCCTGCCCCAAAGGTTACCGCGGGACAGGGTGGTTCATCTCTCCTGCGTGATCCAGACCGCGCCATTGCCATCGTACGGGGCATCGCCGAGGAAATCGCTCCAACTCCCACCACCGTGAAGATTCGAGTGGGATGGGACGATGCCCACAAGCAATCGGGTGTTGCCGTGTCGCTCGCAAAGCAACTTGTCGACGCCGGTGCCCGCATGATCACCGTCCACGGCCGGACGAGGCAGCAGCGCTATGAGGGACTTGCCTGTTGGGACACCATTGCTGCCGTTGCAGCGGCGGTCTCCGTACCTGTGATCGGCAATGGCGATATCCAGACGCCCGCGGACGTCATGCACCGCCTGCGTACCTCGGGCGTGTCCGGTGTCGCGATCGGTCGCGCCGCGCGTGGGCGTCCATGGATCTTCGGGCAGATCGCCGGCGCAATGGCAGGGCAACCGCTTCCCCCAGACCCGGACACCGCAACCCGGATCGCCCTGGGCCTCGATCACATCTCGCGACAGATCGCCTACGAAGCGGCGTGCGTCGCGCGTGATCCCTCCCATGCCAGGCGTGCCGAAACCACCATCCATGGCCTCGCCAGTGGACGTGCCCTGGGGCACCTGCTCCCTCACGTCATGTGGTACGTCTGGGGCACACCCGGTGCGAACGAGGCCCGGCGCGCCCTGTCCCGCGCCCGGTCTGCCGAGGAACTCCACGATGTCCTCGCCGACTTCGGTGCCCGCCCGGACGCCTATCGCCATCGCGAGGAAGACCGGGCACTAGGCACCGTCCGTCCATCAGGCAACGAAGCCGTCCATCACAATGGTTCCCAGCTTGAGATCACACCTGCCGGTCTCTGATCCCGCCGGGTAGGCAGATCAGACGGGACGCGGTTCCGGACCTCCCGCAGCAGACCGACCGCACACCCAGCGGTACCTGCGACACTTTCCTGAGGACCAGCTTGCCTCGGAAGGCCAGATGATGAACCAGACCCAGAATCCCGGAAACGTTTTGCATCCCTACCCCATGACCGCCCTGATCCACGGGCGTTTCAGCGGTGGTTTCGGATGGATCGCCTATCCGAATGAGTTCATGCGTCGCTCATCAACGGCACTCGTGCATGACGGACGCGTGTGGGTGATTGATCCGGTGTACACCACTGGCATCGACGCTGAAATCGAGGCCCTTGGAACAATTGCCGGGATAATCCTCACCGTCGGCCACCATGACCGCGACGCCATCTGGTTCGCCGAACGCTATGACGTGCCCCTGTACGTTCCGGGAAACCTCATCGCAGCACCAAAGGGCGGACCGGCGGTGCGAGTGGCCGGGCAAATCCCCCACAGCCCACTTCAGCTTCTGCCGTGTGGTGGCCGGGGTGCAATGGCATGGTTCCAGGAATGTGCCATCTGGTGGCCCGAACATCGCCTCCTCATCACCGGCGACACCATCGGAACGGCAGGATACTTCGCTGCTGCCAACGCAGTCGGTGCACACCCCTTCTTCCGCCTCAGTCCGCCGGTCAGTCTCCTGAGGTTGCCCGTCTCACGCCTCTACCCAGGGCATGGGCTCAGCGTGATCGGCGATGGGGTCAGCGAAGCCGTTGCAACCGCGATCTCGACCGCCCGGTCGAAACTTGTCGCAGGGTGGGTGCAAGCCTTCCGCTACGTACAGGGTCGGTGATCTGAACCGGTGAAACGAAAATGGGCCACCTTGGAGGGGTGGCCCATTGCGTCTCGATTGCCAGCCTCGCGGCGCCTTACCAGGCGACCGACACCTCACCCATCAGTGGTGCCTGATCCGGCGCACTGCCGGACGGTGGACCAGTATCCGCGCTTCGCGACGCAACAACCTCGTTGACCGTCTCGAACCCGGTGTAATAGTCCTCAACCCGCAGCGACTGCACTGACAGGGCCGAACCTGTCGGCGTCACCGTCGCCGTCCGTGTGGACGTCGCCGTGCGTGTCGCCGTCCGTGTCACGGTGACGGTCCGGGTTGCCGTGATCGTACGGGTGGGCGTGATCGTGCGA
>BJHB01000005.1:6021-29953 GCA_014191415.1 Chloroflexota bacterium | reverse complement strand
CGCGCCTTGGACTAGCGCCTTGTGCCTTGTGCCTTGTGCCTCAAAACCGGGCTTGGACGGGTGCAACCCACGGTTCGCCAAAACTCACAGGTCTCTTCAGCACCCGGGAAAGTCCCGCCCACCTTGGACTACAGTGCGTTGTTCGATGCGTTCACTATGGGCTTGGACGGGTGCAACCCACGGTTCGCCGAAACTCACAGGTCTCTTCAGCACCCGGGAAAGTCCCGCCACCGAACACGTTCTGTCCCCGCTGCTCCAAAAGCAGGACATTGCGAGGCGAGAAAGACCGGGATCGTCGGTGAGCGGCCCGATGGGTTTTCCGGCAATCACCCCTCACCCGAGACAGTTTCCAGTCACTGCCCGCCGCCGGACGCCGGGGAGGGCAGTGATGCCGGATGTCCGACGACGCGGGTCAGACGCCGAGGTGGTCGCGCAGGAAGGCGCGGCTGATCCCGATGGCCTCGGCTGTCGGTAGCGAGGAACGATCCTGTTCGTAGGCCGCCCACGGCAGGTTCAGGGGCTTGAGGGCGTTCCACGTACCCACAAGGTCCACCTCTCCCCGCCCAAGTTCGGCGAAGACCGAATCATCGAACCGCAACACACCTGATCGCCTCGGTTGGGGGCCGACGTACGCCATGTCCTTGATATGGACGTAGCCGATCCGTGAGGCGTGTTCGGTGACGAACGTGACTGGATCGAGCCCACCGTGGTGGACCCAATGGATATCCACGCACAGGTAGGCATGTGCCGGATCAGTGCGGTCCAGCAGCCGGTCCATTGCCACGACTCCCGAGTGTGCCTGCCCCGTCGACGCTGCATCCTCGTTCGGGTCGCCCGGCACGATATGCCCGGTCGCCTCGTCGTAGCGCAGGAACTCCCAACTATGGTTGTGGTAGCAAAGCTTCTTGCCCGCGTCATGGGCCCGGCGGGCGGCGTCGTTGAACCTTGGTGCGAACGCGTCGTACCAGGCCAGACCGTCTTCGGGCCGGTTTTGCCCGGACATCTGGATCAGGTTTACCCCGACCGTGTCGGCATACCGTAATACATCGTCAAATGTGTCCAGGGCACGCCAGTTGGTCGATAAGCTGCCCTGCACCAGTCCATGGGCATGCAGCTTCGCCTTCGCTGCGTTCCCGTCTCCGTCACACAGCATTCCGGACTCGACACCCGGATAACCCGCCTCGGCGACGGTCCGGAGCATCAGGTCGAGGTCTTTGCGTTCGTCTTCCTTGAAGACGATGGTGTGGCATCCAACCTTTGTCACGGTCATTCGGGAGTTCATCCTTTCTTTAGCGAAGCGTATATGCATCAGGCTGGGCGAAGGGGTGGGCCGGCTGCTACGTGTTTGCCCGCCCGACAGAGCCGGGGAGTTCAGGTGGGAGCCGCCACAGCGACGCCGTGCCCGGTGACTGCAAAGGCCCGACCGCTCCGTGCATCCGGGCCGTCCCGACTGGAATTGGCAGACTTCAGTGCCTGACTGGCAGGCACCGGCACCCCCTTGCGTATGCGTCTCACCGCGCCCCCGGCGTTGCTGGGCAGTGAGTTTGCCGTAGGATCGGCTGGCGAGGGTCTTCAGCGGATTCCCGAAGTCCGCAACCGCCCGGGTCCGATCAATCCCCGCGAGGTATCAGCCGGGAACCCAGCCTTCATCGGGAAACTCTGCCAACCACCGGTCGCGGGCCTGAGCCTGCCGTGAGGTGGTGTGGGCGTTCATTTCGGCGAGTTCGATCTTGTGTCCGTCCGGATCGTCGATAAAGAAGATCAATGCGCCGGATGTCCCGACGAATGGTTCCCCGACCGGTACGCCCTTCGTCCCCAGATACGCCAAGGTTGCGCGCAGGTCAGCAACCGTGAGGCAGAAGTGGCGGTAGCCAGCTCCGTTGTCGGGTGGTTCCGGTTGGCGACCCTCGTCCCCGCCGGGGAAGAGTTCGATGAACTGGTCGGGCCCGAACTGCACGTAGACGAGCGCAACCTTGCCATCCCGTTCGGCGCGGAATGCCTCGCGGAAGCCGAGGACACCCTCATAGAACGCGAGGCTGCGGTCCAGATCGCTGACCCTGAACGCTACGTGGTTGAACCGAAGTGGGCGGATGCCAGGTTTCATCAAGGACGTCCTTTCAAGCGGCTAATTTTGTTCGTGATGCAAGTGCCTCGTCGCAGGCAAGCGCGCCGTGCAACGCAATCATCGGAACCAATTTATCGAAGCGTACCTACATCAGGCTGGACGAAGGGGTGGGTCAAGCGAAGCGTATGTGAACCAGGCTGGGCGAACGGGTGGAGGCTGATCTCAGACCGCCCCGCCAGGGGAGGCACTGAACCGAGAGTCGTGTTCATCCCGGTGTTCCGCGCCATACGCCACGTAGCGGGCCGCGTTGGCAGCGACCGCCTCATGTTCGGCGTCGGACACCTCACGTCCTACCTTTGCCGGAATGCCGATCGCGAGCATCCGCGCCGGAACAGTCTTGTCCTGGGTCAGGATGGCGCCCGCACCGATAATGGCACCGTCACCGATGACCGACCGGTTCATCACCGTGGCGCGCATCGCGATCATGCACCCGTTTCCAACCGTCGCACCATGCACGATCGCACCGTGCCCGATCACCACGTCATCGCCAATGACCGTCGGCACGTCCGTATCCACATGCACGACCGATCCATCCTGGATGTTCGTGCGCGCGCCGATCCGGATCGGTGCCATGTCGCCTCGCACGACTGCCCCGTACCAGACGCTGCTTCCCGCGCCAATCGTGACATCCCCGATCACGTACGCCGAATCGGCGATGAACGCATCGTCTGCAATGGTAGGCCATATGCCTCGGAACGGCAGGATGGGCATGCGGTGTCCTTTCGAGATTGGTCGGCTGAGCGAAGTGTATGGAAATAAAGGGGCGACGGAGCGACGGGGTTGGGGTTGCGCCGATGCTGGCGTTTCCCATGCGATGTCGGTCGGCGCGGCGTGGAATGTGTCGGTTCCGACGCGACTACGCTACCATCACCGTCCGTGTCAGGTCTGATAGTCCAGAAATACGGCGGTTCTTCCGTCGCCACCACCGACCTCATCCGCAACGTTGCCCGTCGGCTTGGGCGCGTGCGCGATAGCGGCACACGGGTCGTGGGCGTTGTGTCAGCCATGGGGGACACCACTGACGACCTCTTGGCGATCGCCAAGCGTGTCACGCCCGACCCGGGCGACCGCGAACTGGCCCTGTTGCTTTCCACCGGAGAGGTCGTCACCGCCACGCTCATGACGATGGCCCTGAAGTCCGAGGGCTATGACGCCATTGCCCTGACCGGGTTCCAGGCGGGTATCCGCACCAACCCTGTCCACACCAAGGCGCAAATTCTCGACATCGACCCCACTCGCATTCATCGTGAACTCGATGCCGGAGCCATCCCGATCATCGCGGGCTACCAGGGGTGGACCGAAGATCAGGACATCGCGGTCCTCGGACGGGGCGGATCGGATACAACCGCCGTCGCCGTCGCGATTGCGCTTGGTGCGGACCAGTGCGAGATCCTCAAGGACGTCGACGGCATCTACAGTGCCGATCCGCGGGTCGTGCCGAAGGCCCGCAAGCTTGATTTCATCTCGTACGAGGAAATCCTGGAACTTGCCCGCGCCGGTTCGCAGGTCCTCCATCCGCGCGCGGCCGAATTGGGTGAGACCTACGGGATGCCCATCGTGGTGCGGTCAAGTTTCCACGAGGCGCCCGGCACCACCATCGTCACAGGAGATGCCATGCCACTCGAAGGGCGGGAACGGGTCCGCGCGATTGCCCACGACACCGATGTTGCCAGGATCACGATCGTCAGCGTGCCGGACCGGCCCGGTATCGCCCACGGCATCTTCGCACCGATCGAGGCAGCAGCGATCAGCGTCGACGTCATCGTCCAGAATGTCAGCCACCAGAACGTGACGGATATTTCGTTCACCGTATCGCGAACCGATCTGGCACGAACATTGCGCATCATCGAGCCGGTGGCCCACGAGATGCAGGCACAGGCCGTGACCCATTCGGCAACCCTTGCCAAGATCAGCATCGTCGGGTCCGGCATGGTGGCCAATCCGGGCTACGCGGCTCGAATGTTCAGGGCGCTTGCGGAGGCAAACTGCAACATCGTCTCGATCACCACCAGCGAGATCCGGATCACCTGCCTGATTGATGAATCGCAGGTGCCAATCGCCGCCCGCGCCCTGCACGATGCGTTCCAATTGGACGTGATCTGACCGCCTCGCGCCGCACTTTCATCCCAAAGTGCGGCGGATGTGCGGATTTGAACCGTGATGGCCGTTGCGTTGTGGGTTCGGCAGTCCTATATTTACCTCAGACACGTATCCGAGAGCATTGAGATCAGGCGTAGTGGTGGGCCGAGCGAGGCGCATACAAGCCGCGGGCGATGGGGTGGGGACCAGGAGGCGCCCCATGACGTATTCCTGGGGCAACCCTAAGTGATTGAACCCCCGTGTTCACTAAGCGATGCGTACGCACTGCGGCGGGCGACGGGGGGGCAGAGCGAAGCGCATATAAATCAGGGGGTAATGGGGTGGGGCTGGTTTAAAACGCGTATTCAGTCACGGGTGACTGGGAGGGGCGAGCAAGATGGCCGTCGAAATGGTTGTGGAAAGCATTCGCCAGAACCTTCTCGCTCCGCACCGTATCGTCGTCCTCAAGGAAACTGGACGCGAGCGCTACCTGCCCATCGTGATCGGTGTTGCCGAGGCCGACGCCATCTCCATGCGCCTCCAGAACCTTAAGGTGCCTCGCCCCCTTACCCATGACCTGCTGGAAAGCGTGATCACCGCCCTCGGCGGTCGGGTCACCAAGATCATCGTGACCGACCTGACCGGTGAGACCTTCTTCGCGCGGATTGTCCTCGATGTTGCTGGACGCCATGTCGAGGTGGACTCCCGGCCATCTGACGCGATCGCCCTGGCCGTCCGGGTTGGCGTCCCGATCTTTGTCGACGAGGCTGTCCTCCAGCGGGGGGCGGTAGTTCCCGAGGGCCAGGAGCGTTCGGTCGATGGTCAGGAAATGGAGAAGACTGGCGAACGGATTGCCGACGAGCAACTCGCGGTCTTCAAGGACATCATCGACAAGTTGAACCTCGACGATCTGGGCAAGGGTCGCCACTGACCTTCGTTGTCCTGGAGGGCGTGGCGGGCAGATGACGCGCCCTCAGTGTCAGGCATTGGTCGCTCTCACGGCCGTGATGCCGTTCAAGCACTTTCCTCCGTAGACGGCTTGAGCGAAGCGTATATAAGCTAGGCTGGGTGGTGGGATGCCCGCGGGTGGGACTGCCACATCTACTCTCGCCACTCGGGCGCCCCTTCCATGGTCGGGGAAAGCCTTGGGTCGTTCGCGAGCAGTGCGCGGAGTGCGGGCGGGGCAATGAGTGTGGTCACCAAGGTCATCACGATCAGTGCCGAAAACGTGGTGTCGTCCAGAATGCCCTGGACATGTCCGATGCCGGCTACCACCAGTCCGACCTCCCCGCGCGGGACCATGCCGGTTCCGATGATTGCCATTGTCCGCCCCGTACCAACCGAGGTGCGCATGCCCACCGCCCCGACCGCCCCGCCAACGATCTTCCCCACGATCGCCAGGACCGTGAGTGCCCCGGCGAGCAGCGCGGTCGACCCGTTTGAAAGGACCATCGGGTCCATCTGTGCACCGGTTGCCACGAAGAAGATCGGGACGAACAATTGCGAGAGGGGCAGCACTTGGGCTTCGAGCTGGTAGCGTTCGCGTGCTTCGGCAAGCATCATCCCGGCCAGGAATGCCCCGACCACCGCAGCCAGGCCAAGTGCGCTTGACAGAACCGCAAGCGCGAGCGCGATGCCGATCGCAAATGTGAACGGTGCCCCGGGCGACTTGAGCGCATCCAGGTGAACGCTGTACCGGCCGATCACCCGGCGGCCGACCCCCACCACGAAGGCGATGAATGCGGCTGTCTGGACGAGGACGACGCCAATCCGGATGAGCGCGTCCGGTGATACCGAGATACCGCCGCCCGCCCCCGCCATCGCTCCCACGACCGTCAGGACCACCATCCCGAGCACGTCGTCGATCACCGCTGCCCCAAGGATCACCCGGGCTTCCGGCAGTGAGATCGCACCGATGTCGCGCAGCACCCGTGCCGTCACGCCGACGGACGTTGCCACCAGCACGGTTGCGGTGAACACCGAGACCAGTGCGCTCTCCTGCACCATCGCCATGAAGGAAAATCCAAGACCGAACGGCACGGCAATCCCGGCAATTGCCACCAGAACCGCGCGTGGCCCCGTCTGGGTCAGGTCCGAAAGGCGCGTCTCGAGACCCACATGGAACAGCAGAATGACGACGCCAAGTTCCGCGACCGTGTGGATCACGAGGTCGAATGCGTGCCCCGCGGCTTGTGCGTCGCTCCCGAACGCGAGTGTGAACGCCGCACTCGGCACCCCGATCCAACCGAGCATATGCGGCCCGAGCATCACCCCAGCAAGAATCTCCCCGATGACCCCCGGTTGCCCGATGCGTTCGCACACCTCAGCGAACACCTTGGCCGCGACGAACATGACCAGCAGGTCAAGCAGGATCCAGCCCACTGGGTTCATCAGCAGTTGCCTCTCAACCGCACCGATTCACCAACGCCTTCGCCGAGCCTGACGTATCTACGCCTAGCCTGTGATGTATCGGTACGTCGCAGGTATTGGGTCACAAGAGTGGATTGCACGTCGGTCAGTTCGAGGTCCCGAACGTCACGCGCACGCGCCCCCGGAAGGTAAGTTCGCCGGACTGGACGGGCGTAGGGGGCCCTGCTGATGCTGCCAAGGCGCGTGGCGCGACCATGTCCGACGTCTCAGGACGGACGAACCCGGCGCCGTCATCGGACGCCATTGCCACGCCAGTCACCTTGATCCCAAGCCCGGAGGCGATTGCGTCTGCCTTGCCTCGCGCATCCGATGCTGCCTGTTCAAGGGCCTGTCGGGTGATGTCGCGTTCATTCCGCACCCCGAAGAGAAGTCTTCCCGCGCTGTTGGCACCGGCATTGACAGCGGCGTCGTAGATTTCGCCGGCTCGCGTGATGTCATCGATGGTCACCGAGACCTGGTTGATCGCCTCGTAGGATGAGATTGCCGGTGGGCGATTGTCATTCGGGGGCCGGGGTGTGAAGATCGGGTTGAGCGAAAGTCCTGATGTCCGGATCCCGCCAACCGGCACCCCGGCACGCTTGAGTGCGTCAATGACCGCGTTTGCCTGCGTCGCGTTCAAGTCGGTCGCTTCGCGCGCCGTTCGGGCCTCTGTCCGGATGCCCATTGTCAGGTAGGCGACGTCTGGTTGCACCGTGACACTGCTTTCCCCGGTCACCGTTATTCCCGATGCCGTGGCGGTCTGGGGCGCGATGGGTGCAGCCGAGGCTACGCCCAGCCACGTCGAGCCTTGAAGTGAAGGCGCGTTGTTGGTGCCCCCTAGGTGCAGTGACGCGTATGCCACAGCCGCCGTGACCGCGACGGTGACGGAAAATCCTCCCAGTCCGCGTGTGATCGGGCGCCACCGAGTTGGCTTCCCAGCCCCATCGCCCCATCGCCCCAGATTTATATACTCGGAGGCTCGCAAACCCCACCCCAGGCCGCCTCGTTCAAATACGCTTCGCTTACCGGGTCTGTGTCGACGGGAGGGTTCAGCGGGGGCGGTCGTCGGGCGGAAATCTTGGGGCAACGTGTGTCGAACGTCTGTCATGGTGCGGTTTCTCCCGGTGGTGGCCAGTGCTCGACTTGTGATGCATGATCGGTAGACGGTACCGGTCCCATACCCCACCCCATCGCCCCCTGATTCATCTGCGCTGCGTTCTGCCCCACCCCATCGCCCCTGATTTATATACGCTTCGCTCTGTACCAACCACACCACCTCATTTGTGTGAGCTTCGCTTGTCCGGTTTGCCACATGGCCGGAAGTCGTTTTGGCGGGGAGTTCGGGTACCCTCTAGGGCGGGAAGTGCTACCAGCGCGTCGCCTTGCGCGTTCTCCCAACCCTTCGAATGGGTGAAAATGGCGGCTCAGACGGTGTTCCCGATTGAGCAAGCCCTCGTTCACTCGTGGCCTGAAGGCGACCGTCGGGAAGTTTGGGAACCAGGCTGGTTGGCGAGATGACGGGAAGTGTGGCTCCACGGCCTCGGCCCGCCCGGCGTATCGGTCCGTACGAGATTCTCGAAACGGTCGGACGCGGTGGCAGCGCCGTGGTCTACCGTGCCCGCGACACCCGCGCCCGAGATGCGATCGCAAATGGCGGGGGTGTCGCGCCTCCCGGCAATGACGTCGCGCTGAAACTGATCGCCGGTGCATTCGCGGGTTCAACCGAGTTCCGTGCCCGGTTTCGCCAAGAGGTCGAACTCATTCGGCGGTTGCGTCACCCGCACATCCTTGCGGTCTACGACAGTGGCGAATCAGATGGGTCGGAAGACGGGCCGTTGGGTCCGGACGGGTCGAACACGGGCGAACATGCGCCCATCGATGCGAGCCTTGCGGGAGGCTACTCGTACCTCGTCACCGAGTATTGCAGTGGTGGCAGCCTCGACGTTGCGATGCGTGCGCCCCGGAAGTTGCGCAACCGGTGCCGGCTTGCCGCTGCCATCGCGACCCAGATCGGTAGCGCCCTGGACGAGGCCCACGCGTCATCAGTCTTGCACCGGGATATCAAGCCATCAAACATCCTGCTTGCCTCGGACGGCCGGTACGTCCTTGGGGACTTCGGTCTGGCACGCGTCTTCGATACGGGCACAAGCCTGCACCTGACTGTCACCGGGTACGTGACGGGGACACCCTCGTACATGGCGCCGGAACAGGCGAGTGGCGGGGCGGCTGATGGCCGGACCGATCTCTATGGGCTCGGTGTCGTCCTGTTCGAGATCATCGTCGGATCCGTACCGTTCCGGGGCGAACAGGCGATGACGATCATGCATGCTCAAGTGCACCAGCCGGTGCCTCGGGCGGATGTGGTTGACCCGGCGGTCCCGGCACCAGTGGCCGACGTCCTCTATCGTGCCCTCGCAAAAACGCGCGAAGGTCGCTACCCGTCCGGTCGGGCACTCGCGACGGCGCTTGTCAGGGCCATCGTTGACTCTGGCATTTCGGTACCGGATAAGGTGGTCAATCCCGCAGGTGTTGCCACCGGACCGCAGGACGGATCGGCAAGCGCCGGGGACGATCATTCCTCGCGTCGCCCGCCTCCAAGCGGATGGTCGCCGGCTCGGTGGATACGTGGCTCAACCGTTGCGCTTCGCGGGATGCTCGCCCGGTGGTCGATGCCGGTCCGGTTAGTCGCGTCCACCGCGCTTGTGCTTGCCTTGGCCACCGGCAGTCTCGCCATTGCCGGGAATGTTGACACTCCGTACGGCGAAGTCATTGCTTCATTGATCACCCGGGCGCAGGCGATACTGGCGGTCTGGCGCAGCGCGGACGATGGCCCGAGCATCACCGAGGCGCTGATGCCCTCCGCGAGTCGCCCGGCCCCGCTTCGCCCTACCGTCACGGTTCGGTTCAGCCAACCGATGGATGTCGTCTCAGTTGAGACGAATCTTCGGTTCACTCCAGACGCCTCACCGTTGTTTCCGGGTGGAAGCGCGGTCTTGGCGGTGCCTCTGGATTTCGAATGGAATGGCCAGTTGGTTGTCGTGACCCCACGGTACGACCTGATGCCTTCCATGACCTATCTGGTCACCCTGGATGGAAGCGCACGGAGTGTCGAGGGCCGCGCACTGGTCCGCCCCCTGGATCATCGGTTCACCACGCGGTCGCTTTCGGAACCGACCCCGCCTGGTGGGGTTGTTGCACCTCCCGAACGTGTGGTTCCCGGTGTGCCCGTTTCCACTGAGGTGAGGCGCACCCCGCTTGCACCAACCGTCCCGCCTCGTCCCACGACAGGCACCGCGGCGACGGTGATCCGGGCAACGGTGGCCGTGACAAGTGTTTCCAAGTTGCCAACTCCCGGCAATGCGGGTGCAACCCCCCCCACCCCATCGCCCGATTCAAATACGCTTCGCTCGCCTGCCCAGTCCCCGGCTTCCGGCACCACCGTTCCTGACACCAACTCGCGGGCTGCCTCGTCGGATGGCACGACCACACCGGCAACCTCGACGACCCGGTCGGCACAGGACGCGTCCGGTTTGGTCACAACGGTGACCGCAAGTCCGGATGGTGCGCGGACTGAACCCGTGAGCCCCGTGGTCACTGGGACCCCGCCGGTGCTTGTGACCACGACGTTGGCTCCAGCGACGGTGACCCCGGTCCGGTTCCAGGGTTCCCCAACCGTCGTAGGAGCGACGCCCATTGGCGGTGGCACTCCGATCGGGTGGGCAGGCAACGCATCACCGACCGTCGTCGGAGCGGCGTCCGGTGGATTGCGCGCGCTGATGTCCCCGACACCTGCTTCGGTCGGGGTCTACATCACTCCGCCACCGACCGCCACCAGTGTTGTCATCACGAACGTCGCAGGAATCCTACCTTCGCCCACCATTGCCGGTGGTGGGGTGAACACGACGCCGGTGACGCAAGTGGTTCCGCCATCGCCAACCATTGCCTTGCTTGGTGCGCGCACTCCTGTCACGCCCACCACCCCGGCAACACCGTCGGGCGCGCCATAGGAGACGAGGGGCCTTCCAAATCAGGGTGCTCCCAGGAAAGTCCCGTGCACCACCCACTGACAGCGCACTGAAGCGCAATTCAATCACGGGGATGATGGCGGGGCCGAGCGTTCAGGTTCCAGGTCAGCGCCCGACTGGCGACACTACCTGCCCCTGCGCGGTATCACGCACATCCCAACCGAGGGCGACGATCTCACCGCGGATCGCGTCGGAGGCCGCCCAGTTCTTCGAGGCACGCGCTTCGCGTCGACGATCCAGCAGTGCCTCCACTTCAGCAGGAGGGCCGGCCGGCGCCTCTTCCGGCACCACATGTGCCAGTCCCATCGGCAGGACCGCATCCATCCTCAGCACCGTGGCCCGACGGATTTCAGGGGAGAGCGATGCGTCGCGGATCGTCTCCCACACGACAGCGAGGGCTTTCGGAGCATTCAGGTCGTCACGCAACGCATCACCGAACCGTGCGAGGGCGGCTTCGTCGGCAATCGCGCTCGCGTCGATTGGCAGGGCGGCGAACTGTCCATGCAGGTTCCGCATCGCGCTCGACGCCCCGTCCATCCCTTCCTCGGTGAAGGTCAGGTGGCTCCGGTAGTGCGCGCTGTACGTGAGGTAGCGGTACGCCATGGGAGAAAAGCCCGCGTCGATGAGGGACTGGAGGGTCAGGAAGTTGCCTTCCGACTTGCCCATTCGGCGGTCCTTGAGAACAAGGAACTCGCCATGCACCCACCAGTCCGCGAGCAGGTGGCCAGTGGCGGCGAGTGTCTGTGCAATCTCGTTTGTGTGGTGCACGGGGATGTGATCAACTCCGCCCGAATGGAGGTCGAATGGCACTCCCAGGTACTCGGCTGCCATCGCTGAACATTCGATGTGCCAACCGGGGAACCCCTTCCCCCACGGGCTTTCCCACTCCATCTGCCGTTGTTCGGCCGGGTCCGAGAATTTCCAGAGTGCGAAGTCCTGGGCGTTGCGTTTCTCATCGTTGACGGCAACACGTGCCCCGGCTTGCTGCCCGGCGAGGTCGAGGCGTGCCAGCTGCCCATATTCCGGCATTTTCGAGGTGTCGAAGTAGATGCCGTCCGAGGTCTGGTAGGTGAAGCCGCGGGCCTCGATCTGTCGGACGGTCTCGATCATCTGCGGAATGTGGTCGGTCGCGCGGCACCAGATCGTTGGTTCGAGGACTTCGAGCCGCTGGAGATCCTTCTTGAAGGCCGCCGTGTAGAACTCGGCAATCTCCCATGCCGTGCGGCCCTGTTGGCGCGCGCCCTTCTCCATCTTGTCCTCGCCGGTGTCGGCATCAGACGTCAGGTGCCCCACATCCGTGATGTTCATCACATGCCGTACATCAAAGCCCTCCGCCTCAAGGACCCGGCGCATCAGGTCGGCAAAGATGTAGGTGCGCAGGTTCCCGATGTGGGCGTAGTTGTAAACCGTTGGTCCGCACGAGTAGAACCCGACATGACCCGGAGTGCGCGAGGTGAACGGTGCGACCTGTCGGGTCCAGGTGTTATGGAGGCGTAGGGGCATCATCTCGTTGCGATTTTACCCCTACCCCATCTCGTCTGGACCGATACCCCCGGCTACCCGCGCCCGTAGACAACCTTGAGGAGCGCCTTGATGTAGCCGTTCGCATATGCATGGCCATGCCAGTGCGTGAACGGTGCCGGCAAGTGCGGGGTGTGGTCCATCATGAATGGCCCGCGGAACCCGACCGCCTTGTACGCCTGCATTGTCGCAAGCATGTCGTTCTGGCCCTCATCGATGAACACCTCAATGAAGTCGTCCGGTGTCCCGATGATGTCCCTGAAGTGAACCACCCCGATCTTGTTGCGGGTGCCCACCGAATGGATCGCTTCGGCAACGTCAGCGCCCATCTCGGCCACGCAACCTTGGCAGAAGAGCATCGCATTCGCCTCCGAAGGGACCATGTCGAAGATCCGGTGGTACTGCGCGATGCTTGAGGTAATCCGCGCCGCGCCGCCGAGTGGGTCATGCACCGGGGGATCATCAGGGTGCAGGCAGACCCGAACCCCCGCCTCTTCAGCTACTGGCAGGACACGTTCGTAGAACCACTGGAGGTTGGTCCACATCTCCGCCTCGGTGATTGCATCGTGCTTGCGGTCGCCGTGTTCGGTGTCGCGCCCACCGTTCGCGTCGAGGTCTGCCTTGCGGTAGGTCGACAGCAGCGCACCACCTCGGCCAACCGCGGACGGCGTCCTGAAGTGACCGATCCCCTGGAAAGTCGTGGCCGTAAGTGGCACACCCGCCTGACCGATCCCGCGCACGATCTGCGCCCAGTTATGCACCTCCGCCTCGCGCCCATCAAGGCCATAGACCACTGACTTCTTGGGCAGACCGCCGTTGTGCAGGACCGAAAGCTCCAGTCCGTGAGCCTCGACATGCTTGCGAAGCGCGATGAACTCCTCGGCGTGGGTGCCACCATCCGCGAGGTGTCCCGGCACCCGGATGATGACCCCCTCGACACCAGTTGCCTTCAGGAAATCCAAGTTCGACGCCGTCGTCTCATCCCATCCGATGCTGTCGATCAGTTGTGCGCGTGCCGGTGCCGGTCTTGACATGTTCCATCACTCCCTGATTTGCCTGGTTGGCGCAGCGTACTCCAACCATGTGCCCCGTCGCGTGGGCCACTCACACGCCAAGGAGGTTCGCCGGGTTGGTTCGGCACATCGTGTCAATCTCGGAATCAGTGAAGCCCGAAGTGTGGAGCCACGCGAGGTACTGGTAAAGGCCATCCGGCCAGACTGGGTTCTCGGGTTGTCCGAGGTCTGATGCGATCACGGTCGATGCAACGCCGACCGCCCGGATTGCGTCGGCGTTGACCGCGAAGTTCGGCGCCCATTGCCCGTCGGGTCCTGGTTGCGCGTAGACGCGTTCGAGGAAGGCCCCTTGCGACGCAAGCATCGCCTGGTCTTCGTGACTCATTGCCACCATGCGGTTCTCGGGGTGGGTCACCAGAACGCGTCGCACCCCCCTGGCGAAGGCCTCCGGGACCGCGACGAGGATTTCGGCCGGACTGGCGTGCCCGGTTGCAAGCAGCAGGCCGTGCGCAGCCACAACCTCGAACACCGCCTGAAGGTCACGACTGGCCCTGCCCCTCGCATCAAGCAGGCCGACGCCCGTAGCGCCCGGGTGCGTGTCCTGGCGAACGTGATGGGCAGCCCCGAAGGTGGGTAGCCATACGACACGTCCCCCAGCACGGGCACACGCGTCGACCGCATCCGGGTTCAGCCCGCCCACACTGGGGTTCAGGACGATCCCCCCGTAGACGGGTGCGCCAGGCACTGCCAATCGCGCCACCGCCGCCCGGTCGGCCGTCGGGGCGAGATGGTTCTTGATCACCACTCCGCCCATCCCGTGTTCCAGTGCAGCCCTCGCGGCGGTCAGGTCGTCAATCGATCTCGGGCGCACATCCGGGGCGCTGTGCAAGTGCAGGTCCACGACACCTTGGAGGTTCATGTGCAGGTCCTTTCTCCAATTCGTTGGCTTGTGTCCCGGTTGGTCGTTGCGTGCCAACCGAACCGCGCGTTTATGTTACAATGACAGTGATAGAGATACATACCGGCTCGTTCCAATCGGCTGGGCAGGTGGTGCGATGGAGTGTTGATCATGAAAACGGATGACCCGCCGGTAGTCCCCGCTAGTCCGAGCCACGTGCTGCCCAAGTTTTTCGGAAGGGTCTTCTGGTTCGCAACGCTTGTCGGCACCGTTGCTGGCAACACGGCGAAATCCCCCCTGACAGGTAAGCCCGGTGTTGCTGCCCTGGGCTGGATCATCGGACCGCTTGGCGCGAGTTCCGGACATGCTGTCGGGGCGTATCTCGGGTATCGGATTGGTGGTTATGCCGGTGCCATTGTTTTGGGGGCAACCGGTGCATTTTGTGGCGGATTTTTGGGCGTGATGTTAGGCAGGGATGCGTGGGAGGCAATCGGGGAAGGCATCCTCGGGACGTTGCTTGGCGCCGCCGTCTCACTCGGCGTCGGCGCCGTCTGTGGAGTTATCACCGGCATCGTGGGCGGGGTCTTCTTTGGAATCCTGCGTGCCCTCGTCAGGGCCGTCCGGTCAATGTTTCAATGACCTGACCCCGGACGCCCAACCGTCCGAATACGTCAGGTTCTGCACACTGCGGTTACATCGGCGTCTCATTCCTGATGGGTTTACGGTTTCTTTACACGGTGTTAGACCCCAAGGCTTGATCTCCCTGTTACGTTCGTTTGGAGGTTGTCTGAACGATGGAAACGGGTCTGGATCGGTCAAGTAGTTCACGGACTGCGCGGCCCGGAGTGCCACGGCGAACTTTTGGCGCACTGGCTTTGGGAGGCATGGCGGCCCTCGGAAATCTCGGATCGGCGATGGCGGCTGGCCCGGCGGGATCCCTGGTTCTCGCGCCCCCGAACGCGACCCCGTTCGATGCCGAACAGCGGCGCAGTCTCGCCCGGGATGCCCTCGTGTATTTCCCTCGCCAGTCGGGGCCAGTTCTCAGTCGTGCGGTCAACTTCCTCCCCGTCCCCCAATGGATGCAGGGCACCGAACCCGCCGTCGCCCGTCGCGATTTCTCACTGGACATCGTCTCCGGCCTGCCGATCTACCTCGTCGCCGCCGTAGACGATGCCGGTCGGTTGGATGCCTCTCAGGTCTCCGTCACTGTCAATGGCGTCACCGTGGCCAAGCCCGGGTCGCTTGATGGAAATGTGATCACGGGCGTTTCCGCTCCCAGTGTGGGCGGGCAGGTTCGCGACCATGCCGTGCTTGACATGGTATTCTCCCCTCCGGCTCCGGGGCACTACGTTGTCGAGGTGCGGACCCAGTTTCCCGCCGGAACCGATGACCCATCGACGTCAACGCGCATCCGCAAAGCCCTGGCAACGAGTGGTGCCACGTCCACGACCGTTACCTATGACCTGAACGTCACTCCTCCCGACGCATTCGCTCCGCTCTTCCTGCGCGACGCCGAGGGCACTTACTGGGCGGTATCCGGCGGTGCGCGCCGTGCCATCCCTGACGAAGCGACCTTGCGGATCCTCTCCACACCCGCCCACGTCACCTTGCCAGCGTCACGGGATTTCCTCGGCCTTCTTCCGGTTGGGGAGCGAATCCCCCCGCTGAGTGAGGGCGCCGTGATACGCGGGACAGGCACTGCGCTCAACTACCGGATCACGGCTGGCGAACGTGTCTGGATATCCGAATCTGACGTTGACGGAACGACCGTCCGGATTGTCGATGTCGAGACTGTCCAGTCAATTCCCCTGGCCTTGCGCGATCACCTGCTTGTGCGGACTTCATCTGCCCCGGACGTCTACCACGTCGATGGCATGGCACTCAGGAAGGTTCCCGACTGGAAGTGGGTGACTGACCACCGCCTCCGACCTGCCGATACCCACACTGTTGCCGAGTGGCTCATACCGCTCCTTCCACAGGGCGCACCGGAATGGCGCATGCCCGCAAGTGCGTGGCAGGACCGCATGTTCTTCAGTCGCACGCTTGGGCGAACCATGCCGTACCGGGTTTCCCTTCCACGTGGTTATGCGGCGGGTTCCGCGGTGCGGTACCCCGTGATCTACCTTCTCCATGGACTGTCGGGGCGCTATGACGAGTGGAATGGATACGGCATCGACGAGGTCGCCAGTGGTCTGGTGCACGACGGCAAACTTGGCGGTGTGATTCTCGTGGCCCCCCAGGGCGGTCTCGGGTACTGGATGGATCAGGAAGGTGCCGGGGCGACACCGTGGGCTACATACGTGGCCCGGGACCTGGTGCAGCACATCGACGACACGTACCGAACGGTCGCAACTCCGGCGGGACGCGCCATCGGCGGCCTCTCGATGGGTGGCCACGGTGCGGTTCAGATTGCCCTCAACTTCCCGGACGTGTTCACGATTGCCGGGGCACACAGCCCATCGATCAGGACGCGTGAATCGTCCCCCGCTTTCTTCGGCTCCGGAGGGGCGTTTGAGCGTCGTGACCCGATCTCACTGGCGAAGTCGGTTGACGTGACGAAACAGCAGTTCTGGATTGATGCCGGCCGGGACGATTCCTGGCGGTCTGGCGCCGAGGCACTGCGCGATGCCCTTCTTGAACGTGGCCGGTCTGTCGAGTTCCACACTTTTGATGGTGGACACGATGGTTGGTACTGGGGTGACCACCTCTGGGAATATCTACCCTTCTATGCGGGCGCATTTGCTCGCAACGGTGTCACCCTTCCGCGCTGATCTCTCCGTACGGTGGCAACAGTGGTGCTAGACTTCGCCCCGGATGGCCCGTTGGCGTTGTTCAAACCGTTACGGAGGACAGGCGTCCGGAGTACAGGCGGGAAATCGCCATTGGTCCGATGGGACTGATTGGATTTCAGGTCGGGATGTCGTGCCTGGCGTCCCGGAGTGAGACAATTGATCGGCGGTCCGGGTACGTTGCCCGGACCTGTATGGGGCCACCCGGGGCGGGTGTGCCGGAGGCAGGAATGGCTACGAAGGTTGAACACGCGGCGACAGCGGTCGTCGAACACGGTCTCTATATTGATGGTGAGTGGCGCGCTTCCCATAGCGGGAAGTCCTTTGCGGTCCGCAATCCGGCCACGGGCGAGGTGATCGCCACGTGCGCCGATGGTGGTCGCGCCGAGACGACCGAAGCCATCGAGGCCGCACACCGTGCCTTCCCGGCATGGAGCAAGTTGCCCGCCGAGGTTCGCGCCGGATACCTCTCCAAGGCAGCGGCCCTGATGATCGAGCGGGTCAATGAACTCGCCGAAATTCTCACCCTAGAGAACGGCAAGCCTCTCGCCGAAAGCATTGGCGAGACCCGTGGTGCCGCATCCTTTTTCCAGTGGAACGCCGAGGAAGCGCGTCGCATTTACGGTGAAGTCGTGCCATCGGCGCGCACCGATTCGCGGATCCTGACGATCAAGCAGCCGGTCGGAGTGGTCGCGGCGATCACCCCCTGGAACTTCCCGTGCAGCATGGTGACCCGCAAGCTTGGACCCGCCTTGGCTGCCGGGTGCACCGCGGTCTTGCGTCCGGCCCGTGCGACCCCGCTGATCGCCATCGCGATCTACAAGATCCTCGAGGAAGTCGGGATCCCGAAGGGTGTCGTCAACCTCATCACCGGCACCGATTCCGCCGGCATGGGTGACGAACTCGCTACCAATCCCAAGGTCCGCAAGCTCACCTTCACCGGATCGACCGAGGTTGGCAAGCAACTCATCGCCAAGTGCGCCACGACCGTCAAGCGCGTCTCAATGGAACTCGGCGGCCATGCCCCGTTCATCGTCTTCGACGATGCCGACATGGACAAGGCTGCCGATGCCGTCGTCCTCAGCCGCTTCCGCAATGCCGGACAGACCTGCATCTGCACCAACCGGGTGTACGTGCAGAAGTCAATTGCTGGGGCCTTCGCCGAGAAGGTTGCTTCGCGCGTCTCCGCCTTGAAGGTCGGCAACGGTCTCGAGGCCGGCATCCAGGTCGGCCCACTGATCGATGAGCATGGGTTCCGCAAGGTTGAGGAGCATGTCCGCGACGCCGTTGCCCGCGGTGGCACCGTCCTCGCCGGTGGCAAGCCCTTCTCCACCCCGACCAATGGTCATGCGAATGGCCACGCCAACGGGAATGGCAATGGCCACCTGCATGGATGGTTCTTCGAGCCAACCGTCATTGGAAACGCGCATCCCGAGATGCTCGTCATGCACGAGGAGACCTTCGGTCCCGTCCTCCCGATCATGGAGTTCGAGACCGAGGAAGAGGCCATCTCCATGGCGAACGACACCCCCTACGGCCTCGCTGCGTACTTCTTCACGCGCGATGTCGGGCGCCTCTTCCGGGTTGCCGAGGGTCTTGAATACGGCATCGTCGGCGCAAACGATCCACTGCCAACCGGTCCCCACATCC
This sequence comes from Chloroflexota bacterium, assembly GCA_014191415.1. Lineage (GTDB taxonomy): Bacteria > Chloroflexota > UBA11872 > UBA12225 > UBA12225 > UBA12225. Next base: position 11,444 of record BJHB01000005.1, on the reverse strand, counting down.
CCTTCGGTGGCTTCAAGGAGTCAGGCGTCGCCCGCGAGAACGGATCCGACGGCATCAACCACTTCATCGAAGTCAAGGCCATCTCGATCGGCCTCTAGGTCTCGGGCATCCGGCGACGTGTACGCTTCGGTCATTGATGTGATCGGTGCACGCACGTTCGGTCCGGCGGCACACCGGTCGTGCGGGGGTCTCGTGGCCCCCGCACTCACCTGATCTGGAGTGCCAACGCCATGCCCCGCAAGTCTCCCCGCCCTGCGCCGGTGGTTTCAGACGCTGAGACGGATGCCACCGCCGACGAGGCGTTCCCCGACCCGGCCACCCCTTCCGGGCGCATCCTGGCCACCTTGATCGGTGCACACGTGCCCGGAACCCCGGCAACGTGGGCAACTGCGGATCTGTACCGGAGTGCCGGCCTCGCGGGCGAAACCGCCGAAACCGCCCTCGCGGATCTTCAAGCGAGGCGGATCCTCGATGTCCAGGCCACTCCCGATAGCGCATCTCGGCGCCTGACGGTTCTGCTTGCCCCTCCCCTTGACGAGTATGGCGTCGTGCCATCTTGGGGTCAGTCCCCGGATGCAGATCAAGCAGAATCCGACACGCCTTCCGGTGACCATGCCTCGGTTCCCGGTTCATCATCCGAATGGTCTGTTGTCCGATCCGGCACGGCCGGGCGGGTCAGGCCCGTTGGTGGCGAGGCGCGCGTGGCTGACAATGGTTCCGACCGGGTCTCCGGCGTCGAGGAAACCGCCGTTGCCCGGCAGTTCCTCGAGCGGGTGGAGCGACTCCTGGTCGAATGTGACGAGTGGCGCCGGCGCGCCCTGTCTGCCGAGGACCGGGCAGGGTCACTCGAACGTCAGGTGCGGGCGGTTGAACGTCGCACCGAAGCGATCCAGACCCGGCTAGATGTCGCGACTGATCGCCTGCGCGCATGGGCCGACCTTTCCAAGCGCATGCAGCAACTCTCCCGCCAGGCAGACGCCCTCTCCCGGGCCCGAGGTGCGCCCCGTCCGCGTGAAGCCGTCGAGACGGTCGCCAACCCCGGGGGGACGGGGCCGGCAGGCGCCGATATTCGCTCTGAAGATGCTTCTGGGACGGTCGAGACGCTGGTCGCGAACGCGTCCTGAGAGGCCGACCTCCTTGCACCAGTTGGCGTGCCATTGGTGCGATACTGTCGGGAATCGGCAACCTGCCATCAGGCATCGCTCCGCGGTGCCCCACCGAATTCGTCAGGGGTGATCAAGTGGAATACCGCACATTGGGACAGACGGGCCAGAAGTTGTCGGTCATCGGGTTCGGTGGCATCGTCGTTACCGAGACACCTCAGGACGAGGCCAACCGCCTTGTCGCATCCGCGGTTGCGCGCGGGGTCAACTACTTTGACGTCGCCCCGAGTTATGGCGATGCCGAGGATCGTCTCGGACCGGCGTTGCGCCCCCACCGTGACGGAGTCTTCCTGGCCTGCAAGACGGGTATGCGGGATGCGGTCGGTGCCCGTGCCGAACTTGAATCGTCACTCGCGAAGATGCACACCGATCACTTTGATCTCTACCAGTTGCATGCGATGACCAAGATGGAGGATGTCGAGACCGTCCTCGGGCCCGGCGGCGCGATGGAGACCTTCCTGCGTGCACGTGACGAGGGCAAGGTCAAGTACCTCGGGTTCAGTGCGCACTCAACCGAGGCTGCGGTTGCCCTTCTCGACCGGTTCCCCTTCGACTCCGTGTTGTTCCCCTTGAACTTCTGCACGTACCTCGAAGGAAACTTTGGACCGCAGGTGGTTGAAGCGGCCAAGCGCCGTGGTGCCGGCATCCTCGCCCTCAAGGGCATGGCGAAGACCAAGTGGCCTGAAGGGACGACGCGCGAGGATCGCAAATGGCGCAAGGCGTGGTACGAACCCATCGAGGATCGTGACCACGCGGCGCTTGCCCTCCGCTTCACTCTCGGCCTCGGGGTCACCGCTGCAATCCCTCCCGGACACGTCGAGTTCTTCGACCTTGCCTTGGAGATCGCGGCTGACCTCCGGCCCCTCAACCCGGCCGAACTCGCGTCCATTGAAACCCTCGCCCACGCCACCGAACCGTTGTTCCGCACTGCAGCGTAGGCACAGTTCCTGGGGGCATGGCGAGGCTCGCTATGCCCTCAGGGTCTTCCCCACCGCCAACCCGCCTGGCCCATCGTGTACCTTGTCTCCCCGACATGAGTACGAGCACCGCTAGCCTAACCACGATTGCCGTCTGGCCCGATGCTCCCAAAGGCGCCTCCGACGGTGCCGATACCGTCCATCTCACCCCATTCCTGCTTGGGCACGACGGGACACAAGCTCCCCGCGGGGCAGTGATCGTTCTGCCGGGCGGTGGGTACCGCATGCGGGCTGAACATGAGGGAGATCCGATCGCCCGATGGGTCAATAGTCTCGGGTATCACGCCTTCGTGGTCTCGTACCGGGTTGCGCCGCACCGTCATCCGGCGCCAATGCAGGACGCCCAGCGCGCGATCCGGATCGTCCGCCACCGTGCATCAGAGTGGGGCATCAACCCGGACGCCATCGGGGTCATCGGCTTTTCCGCCGGTGGACACCTTGTCGCGACGGTGTCCACCCAGTTCGACTTGGGCCGGGCGGATGCCTCCGATGCGGTCCTCCAGACCTCCTGCCGACCCGACTTCGCAATCCTGTGCTACCCGGTCATCTCATTCATCGAAGAGGTTCACCAGGGATGCATCGACAGTCTCCTCGGGCCGGATGCCGACGTGGCGTCGCGGCGGGCGATGAGTGCCGAGTTGAATGTCACCGCTAACACTCCTCCGTCTTTCATCTGGCACACCGTGGAAGATCAGTCCGTCCCGGTGAACCACCCCCTGGTTTACGCGCGTGCACTCGGCGTCTCCGGCGTGCCTTACGCCTTGCACATCTTCCCGGCCGGCCGGCACGGTCTTGGTCTGGCGGACGGGCACCCCGCCGGTGCGTGGACGGCACTTGCCTCGACCTGGATGGCAGGTCTTCGCGGTCAAGCGAAGCGCGTATGAATCAGGCGGGGCGGTCGTGGCAGTGGCGTCGCTGTCCAGCCTCACTCTGATTGGCTTAGCGTGCCTGGCCGGGTGGTCAGATGGAGTGCGGAGCGGGGGTATCCGCATCCACTGCGTGATGTTCGGCGTCGATCGCCGTGATCGCCTGGTCGGCACTCCAGTGGACACGACCCGTTCCCAAGCGTTCCAGGACACCGGATCTCTCCAGTCGGCGCCTCGATGCCGGTTGCAACCCCACCAGATGGACCGAACCGCCACCGTGATGCTGCCGAAGGATTGTCTCCTCGATCGCCTGGACACCGACGGCGTCGAGCGTCGGCATGCCACGGAGGGACAGGATCAACGCCGTGGACGTTGGCACATCCTCGAGAGCCTCCAGGAACGTCGCGATATTCCCGAAGAAGAGTGGCCCGGTCACGTACACCACCTCGACACCCGGATGGTCCCCGTGTAACTCCTGACCGCGCTCTTTCATGCGGGTCCCGTCGACCGGTTGCCGGCTCACGTCAATCACGCTCGCCTGACGTACGAACCACAGGACTGAGACCGCCATCCCGATCACCACGGCCTGGGTGAGGTTGAACACGTACGTGGCAACCATCGTGACCAGCATGACCGCCACGGCGTGCCAGAGCCGACGATGCACGAAGAAGCGCATGGTTACCCAGTCATTCACCCGAACCGAGGTCACCAGAAGCACCCCGCCGAGGGCGGCCAGCGGGACCCGTTCCAAGGCCGGGCCGATCAGCAATGCCACCGCCAGCAGCACCAACCCATGGATGATCGGTACAAGGCGAGTGCGCCCGCCGCTCCGGATCGCCACAGACGTCCTCGCCACGGCGGCCGATGCCGGCACTCCGCCGAGGAATGGAATGATCAGGTTGCCAAGGCCAAGCGCGATCAACTCCTGATCGTTGTTCATCTTCACGCCCGTCAGGTTTCCCCCGACCGTTCCGCACAGCAGCGACTTGATCGAGGCAAGGACCGCGATCGACACGGCCGGCGCGACGAGCATCGCGACCCCGTCCAACGTGATCGATGACGGATCCAGGCGGTCCGGAAGGTAGATGGTGCGCGGAATGTGGCCGATCATGTGGACGGGCCAATCGAGCACGTTCGCCACGATTGTGGCGAGGGCGATCCCGAGGAGCGACGCCGGGATGTTCCGGTTCCATCGCGGGACGGTCACCATGGTGCCGATCACGATGGCGGTGACGACAATCGCATGCCAGTCAATCAACCCAAGATTTTCGATGACAGCAAGGAGGTGCAGGTACTGTTGCGGAAAGTTCCCGACCTCCAAACCTAAAACGTTGTCCAGTTGTCCTGATGCGATCACCAGCGCGATACCGGACGTGAATCCCACGATCACCGGACTGGGGATGAACTGGATCAGGCGGCCCATCCTGAATAGTCCAAGCCCCATGATGATCAGCCCGGCCATCGCCCCGGCCAGCCACATGCCAGGCAGCCCGTAGGTTGCCGTGATGCCCACCAGGATGGCGGCCATCGCCCCGGTCGGTCCCGATACTTGGAATGGTGCGCCTCCAAGGAAGCCCATCACCAGCCCTGAAGTGATTGCGGTTACGAGCCCGGCTGCCGCGGTTGCACCTGAAGCGACGCCGAACGCAAGGGCGAGGGGCAAGCTGACCGCACCCACGTTGAGCCCTGCCAGCACATCGGCGGTCAGGTGGACACGGCTATATCCGGTGAACTCGCGTCTCCAGAGGCCTACGATCGCAAGCGAACCGGCCAGCCCAGTTGATTCGGATCGCCGGGTTGGCGGAGGCGAGACCGCACTGGCAGTCGCCATCAGCCCCGCACTCCCCGCTGGCACCGGTACAAGGGCAGTGCAGCCGGTTGGGACACTCTGGCGAGGTCACCCTCCCTCGTCCTCGGCAGCGCCGACGGTGCAGCATTGGTCGCGAGGGCCATCATCGTACTGTCACTTCCGCCCATGCCCGAGCCGTCTGGTGCATCAGAGTTGAGTGAGTTCGGTGGATTTACCTACGTGGACGTGAGTGCTGTTGCACCGGTCAAGCGAAGCGTATGTTAATCAGGCGGGGGCGGTGGTGGTAGCGCGCGGTGGACGCACGATAACCGCAACCACGAAAGCGGCGGCGGCACACACCACACTGACCGCGAAAACCGTCTGGAAGCCCAGCATAAGCGCGAACGACGGCGCCTCGAGTTCAGAGATACCGGCCGGTGCGTTGGCAAGCACGACGCCGGTCCAGAGGGCGCCGGCTGTCGCCTGTCCGAATGACTGGGCAAGGTTCCGGTTCAGGGCGACCATCCCGCCAACCAGGCCGTAGCGTTCCCGCGGGGCACTCTCGTAGATGGCACTGTTGTTTGGCACGAGGAAGAGCGACTGCCCGATCCCGATCACCAGCAGACTG